>JANXCH010000023.1 GCA_025060295.1 Dehalococcoidia bacterium
TCGTGGGAGTGATGAAACTATCTCCTCTCCGCCTTTCCTCGAGCTTAGTCATTTTTAGGCTCTTTAACCCCCACTTGCGGTAGGGCAGACTCAACAGGTTTGTGAGATTTTAAATAAGCCGAAGCACCGAGCAGTTTGCTGATGAGGTTGCGGAGATTGGCCGTAGCGTTATTGAGCATAGTCACAGCCCTCTGGACTTTGTTATCCAGCTCATCCTGCAGTTGTTTCAGATGTCTTTCTATTTCGCTACAGTAGTTCTGTATTTGTTCTACATCAATGGAGTGCGCTGTTTGCTGATGCAAATGATAAAGGGTGAGAATGTAAAAAATGGCAGCACTGTAGGGCAAGAGTAAAACACGCTGCTGGTACGCTTCCCAGTGAGCACGACGGCAAACCGCATACACGGCATCGGGCACCGCTGCAATAGCCAAATTCACGGTAACGGAGGTGTCAATGTATTTGCTTACTTCCCGAGCACGATCCACTACGATCTCCTCAATTTGCATGAGAAGTTTTTCCCGGCTGGCCTTGTCGGTTTCCCGTTCGAGCCGTTCTAAATACTCGGCAGAAGTCCATTTAGAATCTATGGGAACGCGTTTACCATTGGCCAAAATTAAGGCGAACTCCACAGGTCTCCCATTCACACGGAAATTAGTTTCCACTACATCCGGAGGGAGCTGCTTGAAAACTTCTGCAAGGAGGTTCTCGCCGGCTTGGCCCCGGGCGCGCCCGCCCACCAGAACGGCTTCTATACGCCGCACGCTTTCGCTGAAATCCTGTTCCCAACGGATACGGGCTTCTAACTGCGTTTTGAGGGTAAGCAAGTGCTGGTGCGCTTCTTGGATATCTTTTTTCAAGACATCTTTGACCCCTGCTGTTGTTTCCACCATCTTGGTTTCCAGGGCCTGCAGACCTTTTGCGAGATCGAAGACAGTATTGCGTAAGCCCTCGTGGGCAGAGGCTAAAGCGTCTATCTTGGCCTTCAGGGCTTCAATATCCCGAGCCGCAGTGAGGATAGGGGCATCGGGGGAAGGTTCGGAGGTTGATTTCCTTCCCCGCATGAGCCACAAGAGAAGGACAATCACACCCACCAGGAGGATTACAGCCATCATCCCCGCTCCTTTTGGTGGAGAATGAGGCCTCGTCTACTGTCTACACCCCTGCGGGGTGCTTCTGCTCCCCGAACACCCGCCGCAACACATCGCACATCTCCCCGATGGTGCAGTAGGCCTCCACGCATTCCAGAATGGCCGGCACCGTGTTTTCGTCCGAGCGGGCCACCTCCTCCAGGCGGGCCAGGGTGCGTTGCACCCGGAGGTTGTCCCGCCGCCGACGCACCTCGTGCAGGCGCTCTATCTGCCGGCGCACCGCCTCCGGGGAGATGCGCAAAATGTCTTTGGGGGGTGGCTCCTCTATGGTAAAGCGGTTCACCCCCACGATGACTGCCCGCCCCTGTTCCACCGCCTCCTGGAAGCGATACGCCGATTCGTGAATCTCCCTCTGCTGGTAGCCCCGTTCCAGGGCAGCCAAAGCCCCGCCCAGTTCCTCTATCTTGTCCAGGTAGCGTTGGGCCTCTTGCTCCAGGCGGGTCGTCAGCCACTCCACATAATAGGATCCCCCCAGGGGGTCCACCACATCGGCTACGCCACTCTCGTAGGCCAGGATTTGCTGGGTGCGCAGGCTCAGACGCACCGCCTCCTCGGTGGGGAGGGCCAGGGCCTCATCGTAGGAGTTGACATGCAGGCTCTGGGTGCCCCCTAGCACGGCTGCCAAAGCCTGGATGGTGCAGCGGATGACATTGTTCAAAGGCTGTTGGGCCGTCAGGGTAACGCCTGCCGTTTGGGTATGGAAGCGCAGAAGCCAGGAGCGGGGGTCTTGGGCCTGGAAGCGCTCCCGCATAATACGTGCCCACATACGGCGCGCCGCCCGGAACTTGGCCACCTCCTCGAAAAGGTTGTTGTGGGCGGCGAAGAAAAAGGACAGGCGCGGGGCGAAGTCGTCAATCCGTAGGCCAGCGCCCAAGGCCGCTTGGACGTATTCTATGGCGTTGGCGAAGGTGAAGGCCAACTCCTGCACCGCCGTGGCCCCCGCCTCCCGCATGTGGTAGCCACTGATGCTGATGGTGTTCCATTTGGGCATGTGCTGGGCACAGTATTTGAACACATCCACCACCAACCGCATGGAGGGACGGGGAGGATAGATATAGGTGCCCCGGGCGATGTACTCCTTCAGGATGTCGTTCTGAATGGTGCCGCTGAGGGCCTCCTGGGGCACCCCCTGCTGTTTGGCCACGGCAATGTAAAACGCCAGCAGGATGGATGCTGTGGCGTTAATGGTCATGGAGGTGGTTACCTTGTCCAGGGGGATCCCCTCCAGCAGGATCTCCATGTCCCGCAGGGAGGAGATGGGGACCCCCACCTTGCCCACCTCCCCCAAAGCCATGGGGTGGTCGGAGTCGTAGCCCATCTGGGTGGGCAGGTCAAAGGCGATGGACAGCCCCGTCTGCCCCTGCTGAAGGAGGTAGTGGTAACGACGATTGGACTCCTCGGCCGTGGCGTAGCCGGCGTACTGGCGCATGGTCCAGTGCCTGCCCCGATACATGGTGGGGTGGATGCCCCGGGTATAGGGGTATTGGCCGGGCGGGCCCAGGTCGCGGGCCTCGTCAAATCCGATTTCCTGCAGATCAGCGGAGGTGTAGACCGTCTTGAGGGGGATGCCCGAGGGGTTCTCTACAGTCTCCGGAGGTTTGGAGTTGGGCGAAGCGGGGCGGTTGACGGGTGCCGACATGGAGGCCTCCTCTGGGTGTCGCCACCAGTGTAGGGGAGCGGGAAGGCGGTGTCAAAAGGGAGGCTCCTTCCGCCCTACGGCAAGGGAGGTGGGGCTCTTCTGTTCACACAGTCAGCCGTCCCCACAGAAAATGCTGGAGCACCCAGCACCCCCATCGCGCACAAAGAGGTTGCCCTCTGGGGGGAGCTGGGGCATCTCCAGCTGGACGGGAGCGCCTTTAGCCCTTGGCCTCACCCGCCTTCTTGAATCCCAGGGGCCTCAGCACCAGGTCCGAAGGGCAGCGGTCGGTGAAGGCTTCTTGCAGTTTCACGACCCCCATTACAGCCACCAACGCCAGCCCTACGGGTGTGCTGACCCATAAGGCGATGGCAGCGGATGCCAAGAGCACAATCCCTTGCGCTACAGCGCGCGCCTGATGCAGTGTCATGGCACCCCCCTGTGCGGTGCAGGTTGGCTCCACCGTCACTGAGCTCCCATGCGCAGACTACTGACCCAGCGGAGTTTCTGTCAAGGCTAAACCTTTCTGCTGGTGGGGCGAAAGGACGCAAACAGCAAGGATTCCACCCTTTCCAGACGGGTGTCTGTTCGCTCAGCGGCCCCCGTTATCCTACAATAGAGGTGAGAGTCATCGCTGAAAGCCCCACGCAGGCTACCCCCTCGACATAGAGAGGATCACGATAGGAGGCAAGGATAGGGGATGGCGCTTCTGGTGCAGAAATACGGAGGCAGTTCCCTGGCCGATGCCGAGAAGATACGCCACGTGGCCCGGCGCATCGGGGCCACCCGCGAGAAGGGCCACCAGGTCGTAGCGGTTTGCTCGGCCATGGGCGATACCACCGACGACCTCATCAAACTGGCCTATACGGTGAGCCCCCGTCCCGACCCCCGGGAGCTGGATTTGCTCCTGTCCACGGGGGAAATTGTCTCCTGCACCCTGGTGGCCATGGCTTTGACGGGCATGGGCTACCCCGCCGTAAGCCTGACAGGTTTCCAGGCGGGCATCCGCACCGAACGCCTGTATGGCAAGGCGCGCATCGCCCACATTGATCCCCAGCGCATTCAGCGAGAACTGCAGCAGGGCAAAATCGTCATCGTGGCGGGCTTCCAGGGCTTTACCGAGGATATGGACATTACCACGCTGGGGCGCGGGGGGTCTGATACCACGGCTGTGGCTTTGGCTGTGGCGCTGGGGGCGGAGCGATGTGAAATCTACACTGATGTGGAGGGCATCTATACCGCCGACCCCCGCATCGTTCCTGAAGCCCGCAAACTGAAGGAGATTGACTATGAGGAGATGCTGGAACTGGCGGTGTCGGGGGCGAAGATGCAGCCCCGTTCCATCGAGTTGGCTGCCCTCTACCGGGTGCCGGTGCTGGTGGCCGGCACCTTCTCGGAGGCGCCCGGCACCTTAATTCACGGAGAGGTAAGCATGGAACTGCGTGAGCGCGTGCGTGGTGTGGCTTATGATACCAATGTGGCCAAAATCACCGTGCTGGGGGTGCCCGATCGTCCAGGCATCGCCGCTGCCCTTTTTGAGCCTTTGGCTAAGGTGGGCATTAGCGTGGATGTCATCGTGCAAAACGCCTCCGTGGAGGGGCTGACCGACCTGAGTTTCACCGTCGCTCGCTCGGATCTGCCCAAGGCTTTGGAGGTGGTGCGCCCCGTCGCCCAGGCGATAGGCGCGCGGGGTGTGCACAGCGATGCCCATATGGCCAAAGTGAGCGTCGTGGGCACCGGGATGCAAAACGCCCCGGGCTATGCCTCCCGCATGTTCCGCGCCCTGGCCGATGCCAACATCAATATTGAAATGATCACGACCTCAGAAATTCGTATCACCTGCATTGTGCGGGAGGAGAGGGTGAAAGAGGCGGTGCGCGCCCTGCACAAGGCCTTCCGCCTGGACGAGGGGGGGAACACCTAGCTTGCCTGTCTATCCTGTTTGCTGGTGGACGCAGGCACCCGTGCGATGCGCACCCAGTCGGCAGTGGCCAGGGGCGAGGAGTCCCTGTGGTATGC
Organism: Dehalococcoidia bacterium; assembly: GCA_025060295.1. NCBI lineage: Bacteria > Bacillati > Chloroflexota > Dehalococcoidia > Dehalococcoidia bacterium. The sequence goes on from JANXCH010000023.1 coordinate 4,804, forward strand.
CCTCCCGGCGGAGGACATCGCGGCCCGTTTCGGCACCCATCTCACTGATGGCCTGACCCGCACCGAGGCCGAGGAGCGCCTGCGCCAGTATGGGCCGAATACTTTAACCGTGGGACGGGGGGTAAGTGTCTGGGCGGTCCTGCTCCACCAATTCACCAGCCCCCTCATCTACCTGCTCCTGGCGGCCCTGGCCATTACCCTGCTCATTCAACATTGGACGGATGCGGCTGTCATCGGGGCGGTGCTGGTCATCAACACCACGGTGGGCTTTATCCAGGAGTATCGCGCCGAACGGGCCATGCAGGCCCTTTTGGCCCTGGTGGCCCCCATGGCCACGGTGGTGCGAGACGGCGTAGAGCACGAGGTGCCCAGCAGTGCTGTGGTGCCAGGCGACCTGGTCGTGGTGAGGGGGGGCGACATCGTCCCCGCCGACCTACGCCTGGTGCGCGCCACCCGCCTGGAAATAGACGAGTCCTTGCTCACGGGGGAGTCCACACCCGTCTCCAAGGGGACGGAGCCGTTGCCCGCCAGCCGTCCTATCCCTCTGGCCGAGCGACGCAATATGGCTTTTATGGGCACGGTGGTCACCGCGGGGCGCGGGGTGGGGGTGGTGGTGGCCACTGGCTCGGCCACCCAAGTGGGCCACATCGCCCAGAGCATTCAGCGCATCGGCCGCCAGGAGGTCCCCCTGCAACGTCGACTAGCGTCGTTGGGGCGGTTCATCACCTTTACCGTGATCGGTGCGGGCCTGGTGGTGCTGGTGTGGAGCCTCTTGGTCGGTTCATCGTTCCAAGAGGCCCTCCTGACCACTGTGGCCATGACCGTGGCCGTGGTGCCCGAGGGGTTGCCCGTGGCCGTGACCATCGCTTTGGCGGTGGGGGTGCGGCGGATGGCGCGCCGGCGCGCCATCGTGCGCCGATTGGCAGCGGTGGAGACCCTGGGCAGTTGCACCGTGGTGGTCTCCGACAAGACGGGCACCCTCACGGAGAACTCTATGACGGTGCAACGCATCTGGGCAGGGGGGGAGACCTTTGCCCTCACAGGCAGTGGGCGCAGTCTGCGCGGGGAGGTGCAGAAGGACGGCCAAAAGGTTTCCATCACCGAGGGTAGCCCCCTGTATTGGACGCTGGTGGCGGGCGTGATGACCAACGAGGCGTCTGTAACCCCTGCGGGGGATACCTATGAGGGGCGCGGGGATCCCACCGAGGTGGCCCTGCTGGTGGCCGGCGCGAAGGTCGGCCTGTGGCGGCGGGCATTGCTGGAGCGCTACCCCCTGGTAACGGAGATACCTTTTGATCCGCCCCGACAGTTTTCGGCGAGTATTCACCACGACGGCTCCACCGAACGGGTGTTCGTCAAAGGTGCCCCCGAACGCGTCCTGGCTATGTGCGATGCCTTGCTTACCCCCGATGGCCCGCGGTCGCTGGATGCGGCTGGCGTAGCGCAGGTGGCACGCCAGATGGCCAGCGAGGGCTTGCGGGTGTTGGGAATGGCAATGGGCATAGGGGAAAAGGCGGTGCACTCCACCCGCGCGGGGACGCCGCAGGGGCTTGTGTTCCTCGGTTTGCAGGGGATGTGGGATCCGCCCCGCCCCGAGGCGATAGAGGCTCTTCGCGCCGCCCGCCGTGCAGGCATTCGGGTGCTCATGGTAACGGGCGACCACGCCGGCACGGCGGCTGCCATTGCTCAACGCATGGGGTTGACGTCCTCGTCCCCTCGCGTAGTGACCGGGGCAGACCTGGAGGGGATGGCGGATTCCACGCTGGAGCAGGTGATGCGGGAGGTGGTGGTGTTCGCGCGGGTTACCCCCCAGCAGAAGTTGCGCATCGTAGAGGCCTTGCGCCGTCAGGGGGAGGTGGTGGCGGTAACAGGGGACGGAGTGAACGATGCCCCCGCGTTGAAGTCGGCGCATATCGGGGTCGCTATGGGGCGCAGCGGCACCGCGGTGGCGAAAGAGGCCAGCGATATCGTCTTGGTGGACGATAACTTCGCCACCATTTACGCCGCTATTGAAGAGGGGCGCACCTCCTTCGCCAACATCCGCAAGGTAACCTTTTTCCTCGTCTCCACGGGCGTAGGGGCGTTGATATCCATTTTTGCGGCTTTGGCGTTGGGCATGCCTATCCCCTACCTGCCGGCGCAACTCCTGTGGCTCAACCTGGTAACCAACGGCGTACAGGATGTGGCGTTGGCCTTTGAGCCTGGGGAAAGGTGGTTCGTGCACCAACCGCCGCGTCCGCCCAACGAGCCAATTCTCAACCGTCGCATACTGGAGCGTACGGTCTTGGTGGGGCTGGTGTTGGCAGCGGGCACACTGGGACTGTTCGCCTGGGAACTGGGGCGGGGGGCCGACCTGGATTACGCCCGCGTGACGGCCCTGACCACGATGGTGCTGTTCCAGAACTTCAATGTGGGCAACAGCCGGTCGGAGCGTTTGTCGGCCTTCGCCTTGAACCCGTTGCGTAACCCGTTCCTGTTCGTGGGCACCGTGGGGGCGGTGGCGTTGCACATCGGGGCGATGCATTTCGGCCCCACCCAGTTCGTGCTCGGTCTTCAGCCCCTGAGCCTGGAGTCGTGGTTGCGCATCCTTCCGGTCGCGGTGAGCGTGGTTCTGGTGGTGGAGGTTCATAAACTTTTGCGGCGGTAAGGGGAGGGTGAGGTGTTCTGGGAAGTGTGGTCTGTGCTAGGCTAGGAAAGGTATGGCGTCGTCGGATGTTGCGCCGTTGGGCCCAGGGCAACGGGCCCGGGTGCTGGGCCAGTTGGGGTTGGTGGTGGTGTTGTGGGCCAGCACCTTCCCGGTGAGCAAAGTGGCCCTGGCCGAGACCACCCCTCTCTTGCTGGCCGGGTTGCGCTATGCGGTCAGCGGGCTTTTCCTGGGGCTGTGGTGGCATCTGCGAGCTACCCCCCGTCGGGTGGGGAACAAGGTGCCGTGGGGGAGTGTGGTGGCGTTTACCCTGACGGGCGTGGTGGCCTTTAATGCTTTCTTTTACTTGGGGCTACGCCAGTCCACGGCGGTCAACGGCTCCCTTATTCAGCCCGTTGTTGCGGCGATAATGACGGCTCTGCTGGGGTGGATCATTCTGGGCGAGCGGATGGCTTCGTGGCGCTATGCCGCTTTCCCTTTGGCGACGGCGGGTGTGGTGTTAGTCATTGTGGGCGCCCCGGCCCGTATGCTAGATCTCTCCACCCTGGTGGGCAACCTTCTGTTTGTCTTGGCGGGTTCCTCTTTCGCCCTCTCCAACATCGTGGGGAGGCACCTGTTCCAGCGTGTGGCAACTCTGCCGGCGGTTGTGCTGGCCACTACCCTAGGGGCGGTGGTGCTCCTGCTCCTGGCGGGGGTGGAGGGGGGATGGGGCCGGCTAGACGAGGTGTCGTGGCGGGTGTGGGCGATTGTGCTCTACATGGGGGTGGGGGCGACAGGTCTGGGGTATCTGTGGTGGTATAGGGGGGTGGAAAGCATCGGGGCCACCCGCACGGGGGTGTTCATCTTTTTGGTGCCGGTGGTGGGGGCGCTGTTGTCTGTCCTCTTTCTGGGGGAAACGCTCCATCCTGTGCAGGTCGTGGGCGGGGTGCTCGCCCTGGTGGGGGTCGCCTTGGTTTTGCTGTAGGGGGTGGGGATGATTGAGAGTATCGCTGGGGTCATTCTGTGGACGGATAACATGGAGGACATGGTGCGTTTCTACCGGGATGCTCTGGGTTTGAAGGAGCACAGCCGCCACAAAGATTTCGTGGCCTTTGCGGTGTCCCCGGGGGTGCGGTTGAGCGTAGGTCGGCACAGCCAGGTGCAGGGGAAGGCCCGCGACCCCTTTCGGGTGATGGTGAACTTGCAGGTGGCGGACATCCACGCCGTCTATGAGGAACTGCGCCGGCGGGGGGTGGTCTTCCTGCGTCCGCCGGAGCGGGAGCATTGGGGTGGGTGGGTGGCCACTTTGCAAGACCCTGACGGCAACATTCTGCAACTTCTCCAACTGCGGGGATGATTTGGATGGAGCAGAAGGCCCTGCTGGCACTGGGGGTCTTGGCTCTGACGTATGTGGGCATCATGTTCACCCGCCTGCCCCATACCAATCTGGATCGCCCGGCAGCTGCCCTTGTGGGTGGGGTGCTCATGGTGCTGCTGGGGGTGTTAACCTTTGACGAGGCGGCCCAGGCCATTGATGTGCATACCATTGCTCTGCTGTTGGGGATGATGCTCCTAGTGGGGGTGTTGCAGAGGGCGGGGTTTTTCACTTTACTGGCGGGCTACACCCTTTCTTTGGGGAGCACCCCGTTGCGCCTTCTGGCGGTGGTCATTTTGGCGACGGGGGTGGGCAGCGCCTTTCTGGTGAACGATGTGGTGGTGCTGTTGTTCACGCCTGTGGTTGTCCAAGCCTGTCGGGCGTTGGGGGTCAACCCCGTGCCCTACCTTATCGCCGAGGCCATGGCGTCCAATATCGGCTCGACGGCGACCATTGTGGGCAATCCCCAGAATATGCTGATCGGGGTAGCGTCGGGCATCCCCTTCGGGCGGTTTTTTGTTCTCTTGGCGCCTGTGGCCGTGCTGTCGGGGGTGGTGCTATTTGTTGTGGTGTGGGCCTTTTACCGAAAGAGTTTGCGGTTGGGGGTGGGGAGCGATGGTGTGGCGGGGCGTGCCCTTGCGGTGGCGGCGGGGCACGCCTTTCCCGCAGAGGCGCATCGCCTTTTGTGGCGGTCGGTGCCGATCCTGTTGGCCACCATTGCCGGCTTCTTTTTGAGCACGACTTTGGGCATCGGGGTGCACACGGTGGCTTTGGTGGGAGGAACGGCGGCTGTGGTGGTCAGCGGGGTGCGCCCCTCCCAGGTCATCCAAAGCGTGGACTGGACTCTGTTGGTGTTTTTTGCGGGGCTGTTTGTGGTCATCGGCGGTGCGCAAAAGGCGGGCCTGTTGGAGGTGTTCTTGGAACGCCTGGCGTTGGAGCCTAACCTCACCGGCATCGTCTCGGTGCACCTCGTGAGCACGGTGGTGTCGCAAATTGTGAGCAATGTGCCCCTGACGATGCTGGCTATCCCTCTGTTGAAGCCTGTGGGGGGGGAAGTATTGTGGCTCTCGCTGGCGGCGGGGTCCACTTTGGGCGGCAATGCCACGCTCATCGGAGCGGTGGCCAACATCATCGTGGCGGAGGTGGCGGCACGGGACGGGGCCATTATGGGCTGGTGGGAGTTCACGAAGGTGGGGTTAGTGGTTACTGTTCTGACGGTCGGGCTGTCTATGGGCATCCTGGCTTTGGAATGGTATCTGGGTCTTGTGGGATGACGCAGCGGGGGATGGGCGATGGAGATTGTGCCCGGCGTGCACCTATTGCCCGGCAAGGTGGGGTGTAATGTGTATGTTCTGGTGGGGGAGGGTGGTCTGGTGCTGGTGGATAGTGGGTTGCCCTGGGGGGCGTCTCGCATCCTGAAAGGTTTGGATGGGTTGGGGTATTCCCCCCAGGCCGTGCGCGCCATCCTGTTGACCCACGGCCATCCCGACCACTATGGGGGGGCCTACACCCTGCAGCAGGAAACTGGGGCGCGGGTCTATATGCACCGGGCGGATACTATCCCCACCCGCAGGGGGGATGTGGTGCCACGTTTTTATCCCATCCCTGGTGCGCCCCGACCAGTGGTGGACGGCTTTGTGGAGGAGGGGCAGGTGCTCCCTGTGTTGGGGGGGTTGCGGGTGCTTCACACCCCCGGCCACACGCCGGGGAGCGTCTGCTTCCTGCTGGAAAGATATGCCCTGCTGTTCACAGGAGATACGCTGCTCACGGTAGGCAGGCGTTTGGCCCGCCCCCTTCCCATGCACGAGCCTGCGGTCTATATGCAGTCGCTGGAACGGTTGGCGCTCCTGGCGTTTGAGAGAGTGTGTCCTGGGCATGGGCGTCCTTTGCTGGAGCAGGCGGATGAGAGGCTACGGGGTTTGGTGGCAGCGGTGCGGAACAGGGGCAGACCGGGGTGGAGACGCTGGGTGAAGTGGGTGGGGATGCTGGCGGGGTTGGGCGAGGAGAAGCACCACCGGTAAAGCGGGTGGGTGTAACAAAAGGGCAAAACCCCTGAAATCCCTGCGAAACACCCCCGAGGGATGCTATTTGTGAAAAACATCCCAAGATGGGGGAGGGAGTTATGCACACCTTGCCCTGGTTGACCCACCTTGCCGAGCCGGCCTGGCAGGCAGCGGAGGTGAACCCGGGGGATACGGCTTGGCTGTTAGTGTCGGCGGCCCTGGTGCTGTTGATGACGCCGGGGTTGGCCTTCTTCTACGGGGGGTTGGTGGGACGCTCCAATGTGCTGTCCACGATTATGCACAGTTTTATCACCATCTGTTTGGTGAGTGTGATGTGGGTGCTGTGGGGGTATTCCCTGGCCTTTGGCCCGGACCGGGCTGGGCTGATTGGGGGCTTGGAGTGGGTGGGGTTGCGGGGCGTGGGGGGCGACCCCAACCCCGACTATGGGGCGACGGTGCCTCATCAAGCCTTTATGGTGTTCCAGTTGATGTTTGCCATCATCACGCCGGCCCTGATTACAGGGGCCTTTGCCGAGCGTCTCAAGTTCAAGGCGTTGCTGCTGTTCGTCCTGCTGTGGTCCACCCTGGTATATGTGCCCCTGGCCCACTGGGTCTGGGGCGTGGGGGGGTGGATGCGGAACCTGGGGGCATTGGACTTTGCCGGGGGCACGGTGGTGCACATCGCCTCAGGGGTGTCGGCGCTGGTGGCGGCCCTGGTGGTGGGAACGCGGTTGGGCTACGGCAAGGAGCCCAAGGAGCCCCATAATGTGCCCTTCGTGGTGTTGGGGGCGGCGCTTCTGTGGTTCGGCTGGTTCGGGTTCAATGCGGGCAGCGCCATCTCTGCGGGGGCACTGGCCACAAACGCCTTCGTGGTTACCAACACGGCGGCGGCGATGGGGGCGCTGTCCTGGATGACGATGAGTTGGTGGTTGGGGGGATCGCCCAGTGTGGTGGGGGCGGCGTCCGGGGCGGTGGCGGGGCTGGTGGCCATCACACCCGCCTCGGGCTTTGTGGGGCCTATGCCGGCCATAATTATTGGGCTGGTGGCGGGTGTCCTGTGCTATCTGGCGGCGCGGTGGCGGGCGGGTTGGAAGCGGGTGGATGATGCCCTGGATGTGTGGGCGGTGCACGGTGTGGGGGGCACATGGGGGGCCATCGCCACGGGGCTGTTCGCCAGCACCGCCATCAACCCGGCGGGTGCCGATGGTCTGTTCTTCGGCGGGGCGGGGCTGTTGTGGAAACAGGTGGTGGCGGTGCTGGCCACCTGGGCCTTCGCCGGGGGCATGACTTTCGTTATCCTGAAAGTGCTGGACCGGCTGGTGGGCTTGCGGGTGTCGCCTCAGGAGGAGGAGATGGGTTTGGACATCACCCAGCACGGCGAAGTGGCCTATAAACTGTAAGAGGGGAGCAGAGATGAAGAAAGTGGAAGCCATTATCCGCCCTGAGCGCTTGGACCGGGTGAAGGATGCGCTGGCGGCCGCGGGGTTCGTGGGGTTGAATGTGGTGAATGTGACGGGGCGGGGGACCCAGCGGGGGGTGGTGTATCAGGGGCGGGCCGGGGAGCGTTACGTGGTGGATATGCTCCCCAAGGTGAAGCTGGAACTGGTGGTGCCGGACTCCGCAGTGGAGCAGGTGGTCAACTTGATTATTCAGAACGCCCGCACGGGCAACATTGGGGATGGGAAGATCTTTATCATCCCCGTGGACGACGCTATCCGCGTGCGCACCGGGGAGCGGGGCGACCAGGCCCTGTAGCAGACCCCTTCGGCGAGCGCTCCCCCCGCCTGTGCAGGCGGGGGGAGGTGCTTTAGGAAGGGCGCTGGGGGGCGCAAGGGTTGTTACAGCCCTGTAGCACCCTGGTAACATTTGTGAAATATGGTGCGAGCATGCTGAGGGTGGTATCACACCTATCTCAAGGAGGCGCAGATGTCTGTGGAGACGGTTGTCGGCCTGGTGAGTTTTCTGGGCATGGTGGGGCTGTGGGTGGCCCTGCCCATTCGCCTGCGGCGTGCCCAGGGATAGGGCCCGTAACACGGCTGTAACTTTTCGGTAACACCCCTGAAACCTACAGGCGTTAGCCTGTGAAAAAGAGAACAAATAAGGAGAGGCTATGACGACCACAGTTGGTGCCGGCTCTCCCACGGGGCGGCGGCCCACAACCCCTGCCGAGGTGGTGCGCTTTGCGCGGGAGCGCGGGATCCAGATGGTGGATCTGAAGTTCTGCGACCTCCCCGGCACTATGCAACACCTCACTATCCCCGTGGAGGAACTGACGGAGAAACTGTTCACCGAGGGGACGGGGTTCGACGGCTCCAGCATTCGGGGCTTCCAAGCCATCCACGAGAGCGACATGCTCCTGGTGCCGGATCCCACCACCGCTGCTATAGACCCCTTTTTCACCATTCCCACTCTCTCCCTCATCTGCAATGTGGTGGACCCCCACGGGGGCGGATGGAACCGCCCCACCCCTTACTCCCGCGACCCCAGGTATGTGGCCCAGAAGGCCGAAGCCTACCTGAAGCGCAGCGGCCTGGCCGACACCAGTTACTGGGGGCCGGAACTGGAGTTCTTCATCTTTGACAGCGTCCGCTTCGACCAGAACGCCCACTCGGGCTTCTACGAGGTGCAGTCGGACGAGGGCATCTGGAACAGCGGGAAGGAGCGGGACCTGCGTGGCAACCTCAACCTGGCCTATCGCCCCCGCCACAAGGAGGGCTACTTCCCCGCTCCCCCCACCGATACTTTCCAAGACCTGCGTTCGGAGATCTCCTTGAAACTGGCGGGATTCGGCATCCAGGTGGAGAAGCACCACCACGAGGTGGCCACCGCCGGGCAGGGGGAGGTGGACTTCCGCTACGACACTCTGGTGCGCACTGCCGACAATGTGCTGGTCTACAAGTACATCGTCAAGAATGTGGCACGCGCCCACGGGAAGGTGGCTACCTTTATGCCTAAGCCGTTGTTCGGAGACAACGGCTCGGGTATGCACACCCACCAGTCCCTCTGGCGCAACGGGGTCAACCTGTTCGCTGGGGAGGGGTATGCGGGCCTCTCCCAACTGGCCCTGTGGTATATTGGGGGCTTGCTGAAGCACGCCCCGGCGCTGCTAGCCATCTGCGCCCCCACCACCAACTCCTATCGCCGTTTGGTGCCCGGGTTCGAGGCCCCTGTCAACTTGGTCTATTCCATGCGCAACCGCAGCGCTTGCGCCCGTATCCCCGTGTACTACGATAAGCCCGAGGCCAAGCGGGTGGAGTTCCGCTGTCCCGACCCCTCCTGCAACCCCTACCTGGCCTTCGCGGCGATGCTCATGGCGGGGCTGGACGGCATCCGCAATCGCATAGACCCGGGAGAGCCTGTGGATAAGGACATTTACGCCCTCCCGCCCGAGGAGGCGGCCAAGATTCGTCAGGTGCCCGGCAGCCTGGACGAGGCCATCAAGGCGCTGGAGGAGGACCACGAGTTCCTCCTGCAAGGTGGGGTGTTCACCGAGGACCTGCTGGAGACCTGGATTCGCTACAAGCGGGAGAGGGAGATAGACCCGGTGCGCCTGCGCCCCCACCCGTACGAGTTCTTCCTGTATCTGGACGCCTAGAGGCGTATGCGGGGTGCACGGTGCACGCCAGCCCGTGCCCCCCCTTCTTTTCTGACAGTCCCCTCTGCTCTTTTTCGGAGCAGGGACGCACAGGCGATGGGGGCCTGCCCCTTGACAGGGGCAGGCCAAAAGGATATAGTAAACTGATATTGTTCTGGTTTTCACAACCCCTGCGGGGCTCGGGGAAGGAGGGGGGATGGTATCCCCCAGGAACGACACCGCTATCCAATATGTGCTGCACCAGGCCAGGGAGCAGGACATCAAGTTCATCCGCCTCTGGTTTCCTGATATCCTGGGCCATCTGAAAGGCATGGCCATCACGGTAGAGGAGCTGGAGGACGCCCTCACACGGGGCGTGGGCTTTGACGGCTCGTCCATTGAAGGGTTCGCTCGGGTGGACGAGTCGGACATGATCGCCTTGCCCGACCCCACCACTTTTCGCATCCTCCCGTGGCGCCCCCGGGAAAAAGGGGTGGCACGTCTTTTCTGCGATATCCTTACTCCCGACGGACGCCCCTTTGAGGGCGATCCCCGCTATGTGCTGAAGCGGAACCTGGAGCGGGCCGCCCGCCTGGGGTACACCTTCTATGTGGGGCCGGAACTGGAGTTCTTCTACTTGACATCCAGCGAGCGCCCCGAACCCCTGGACCAGGGGGGCTACTTTGAGCAAACCCCTGCCGATGAGGCCACCGACCTGCGCCGGGACACGGTGCTCACCCTGGCCGAGATGGGCATCCCCGTCAAGCACTCCCACCACGAGGGGGCGCCCGGCCAGCACGAGATAGACTTCCAATATACCGATGCCCTGAGCATGGCCGACAACCTGATGACCGCTCGCTTGGTCATCAAGGAGGTGGCCCTTCGGCACGGCGTCTACGCCACTTTTATGCCCAAGCCCTTCTACGGCGTCAACGGCTCGGGCATGCACACCAATGTCTCCCTGTTCCGAGGCGACCGCAACGCCTTCTACGACCCTCAAGACCCCCTGAAAATCTCCGGGCTGGCGAAGGCCTTCGTCGCCGGCCTTCTGCGCCACGCCCGGGAGATCACGCTGGTTACCAATCAGTGGGTGAACTCTTATAAGCGCCTGGTGCCCGGCCATGAGGCACCCGTCTACATCACCTGGGCACCCATCAACCGCTCGGACCTCATTCGCATCCCCGCCTTCAAGGGGCGGGAGGATGCCGTGCGCATTGAATACCGCGCCCCCGACCCCGCCTGTAACCCCTACTTGGCCTTCGCAGTCATCCTGGCAGCTGGCCTGGAGGGGGTGGAGAAGGAGTATCCTTTGCCCCCTCCCGTGGAGGAGAATGTGTTCGCCCTCTCCGATGCCGAGCGCCAGGCCCGGGGCATCCTCCCCTTGCCCACCAGTTTGTGGGAGGCCATTCAGTTTGCCCAGAACAGCGACCTCTTGCGCCGCGCCCTGGGCGAGCATGTGTTCACCAGCCTCCTGCGCAACAAGATGATTGAGTGGGAGCGCTTCCGCGCCCAGGTTACCGACTACGAAGTCAAGCGCTACCTCCCCTTGCTCTGAAGCGGTGCCGGAGCCAGTAGGATGTCCCCTCTCTTGCCAACGATGAAGTCCACAAGTAGACTTGGAAATCTCACGGGATCGCTGTGGGGCCCGTCTAGGAGGCGGCTATGGTAACTTCAGTGTGTGCACCCCTGTATCGCCCCGAGCACGAGCGGGACGGCTGTGGTGTGGGCTTTGTGGCTCATGTGGAGGGGCGAAAGTCCCACGCCATCGTCCAGATGGCCTTGCAGGCCGTCGTGAACCTCACTCACCGGGGTGCTGTGTCAGCCGATGGCAAGTCGGGGGACGGGGCGGGCATCCTGACCCAAATACCCCTACCCCTATTCAATCGTCTGCTGCGCCCTCTGGGTGTGCAGGCGGAGCAGGACGGCGATCTCGGGGTGGGGATGCTGTTCCTCCCCCCCCAAAACTCCCAGGCGGCGCGCAACCTGGTGGAGGCGTGCCTGAAGGGCGTGGGGTTGCAGGTCGCTTTGTGGCGTCCCGTGCCCACCGACCCCTCCGCCCTGGGGGAAAAGGCCCTGGCTACCAAACCTGACATCTGGCAGGCCCTCGTCCTGCGCCCGCGCGGGATGGACTTCACAGCCTTCGCCCGTGCCCTGTATCTGGCCCGGAAGGAGGCCGAACGCCTGGCCCAGCAGCAGGGGCTGAAGGGCTTTTACATCCCCTCCTTCTCCAACCGCACGGTTGTCTACAAGGGGCTGATGGTGGCGCCCCAGCTGAGCAAGTTCTACTTGGATCTGCAGGACCCCGACTTCCAATCCGCCCTGGCGGTGTTCCACCAGCGCTACAGCACCAACACCTTCCCCACGTGGTTTTTGGCCCAGCCCTTCCGCTTCCTGGCCCACAACGGAGAAATCAACACCCTGATGGGCAACCGCAACTGGGTGCGGGCCAAGGAGCCCGAACTCTCCTGCAAGGTGTGGGGGGAGGAGGTGCGCCGCCTGGTGCCAATCATTCAGGAGGGCGGCTCCGACTCGGCCCAATTGGACAACGTGCTCGAGGCTTTGGTGCTCTCCGGGCGGGGTGTGCTCCATAGCATGGCCATGCTGGTGCCCGAGGCGTGGGAGAATATGCCCCACCTGGATCCCGCCTGGCGCGCCTTTTACGAGTATCACGCCTGCTTGATGGAGCCCTGGGACGGGCCGGCCGCCCTAGCTTTTACGGATGGGGTGGTGGTGGGCGCTGCGCTGGACCGCAACGGGCTGCGCCCCGCCCGCTACCAGGTTACCTACGACGGTCTGGTGGTCATGGCCTCCGAGGTGGGGGTGCTGGATATCCCCGAGGAGTCCATCGTGGAGAAGGGGCGTCTGGGGCCGGGGCAGATGTTGGCCGTGGACACCGCCACCCAGCGCCTCTTGAAGAACCAGGAGATCAAGGACGCTTTGTCCCAGGCCCAGCCCTACGGGGAGTGGGTACGGCGGCATCTGGTCTCTTTGCCCCAAACCGTCAAAGACCTGGGCTTGAGCCCCGTTACTCCCTCACGCCCCGACCTGCGCCTGGAGCGGGCCTTTGGCTACACCAGCGAAGAGGTGAACCTGGTGCTGGAGCCGATGGCCGCCAACGCCCAAGAGCCTACAGGCTCCATGGGGGACGATACCCCCTTGGCGGTGCTGGCCACGAAGCCCCGCCTGCTGTACTCCTACTTCAAGCAGAAGTTTGCCCAGGTTACCAACCCGCCCATTGACCCCTTGCGGGAGCAGATCGTGATGGCCCTGCATACATACCTGGGCCCCCGCAGGAGTTTCCTGGAGGAGGACCCCGAGGCCGCCCACCTTTTGTTCCACCCGAGCCCCATCCTCCTAGACCATGAACTGGAGGCCATTCGCCGCCACCCCGACCCGGCGTTCCGCGCTGTTACCATCCCGTGTCTTTTCCCCGTGCAGGCGGGGGTGGACGGCTTGGAGCCGGCCCTACGCGAGGTGTGCCGGCGTGCTGTGGAGGCGGTGGACAGCGGGGCGGGCATCCTTATTCTGTCCGATAAGGGTGTCAACGAGGCCTACGCTCCCATCCCCATGCTGATGGCCGTGGGGGCGGTGCACCACGAACTGATTCGGCGCGGGCGGCGGATGCGCTGCTCCATCGTGGCGGAGACGGGGGAGGCGCGGGAGATGCACCACATCGCCTGCCTGCTGGGCTACGGGGCACAGGCGGTCAACCCCTATCTGGCCTTTGCGGCCCTGCGCCACATCGTGGAGGACGCCCATACCCCTATCCCTGATCTCACTCTGGAGAAGGCCCTGGCCAACTACAAGAAGACCCTGGAGAAGCAGGTCCTCAAGATCATGTCCAAGATGGGCATTAGCGCCGTGGCCTCCTACTGCGGTGCCCAGATTTTTGAGGCTATCGGCATTGGCGACGAGGTGCTGGAGTTCTGCTTCGCGGGCACCGAGTCCCGCGTGGGGGGCGTGGGCTTTCGGGAGATCGCCGCCGAGGTGTTGGAGCGCCACCAGCGGGCTTTCCGTGAGGAGGCCAAACTCCTGGACGATTACGGCTATTACCGCTTCCGCAAGGGGGGCGAGCCCCACGGCTACAACCCCTTCATGGTGCGGGCGTTGCATAAGTTCACCATGGAGGGCGTCCCCAACGCTTATCAGGAGTTCGTGAGGGAGGTGCGCTCCCTTCCCCCATTGGCCCTGCGGGATCTGCTCACCTTCCGCCCCTTGGGGAGCCCCGTGCCTCTGGAGGAGGTGGAGCCCGCTAGCGAAATTGTCAAGCGCTTTACCACCGCATCCATGTCGTTGGGGGCCTTGTCGCCCGAGGCTCACGAGGTGTTGGCCATCGCCACCAACCGTATCGGAGCGCGGGCCAACACGGGTGAGGGGGGCGAGGAGCAGAGGCGTTTCCGCGAACGGCGCAACGGCGATAACCCCAACTGTGCTATCAAGCAGGTGGCCTCGGGACGGTTTGGTGTTACCCCCGAATACCTGGCCATGGCCGACGAGCTGGAGATCAAGATGGCGCAAGGCTCCAAGCCGGGCGAGGGGGGCCAACTGCCCGGCCACAAAGTGGTGGCCCACATCGCCGCCATCCGCTACACCCAGGTGGGGGTGCCCCTCATCTCGCCTCCGCCCCACCACGACATCTACTCCATTGAGGACCTGGCGCAACTGATCTACGACCTGAAGGTGGCCAACCCACGGGCGAAGGTGGCGGTCAAACTGGTGGCCGAAGCGGGGGTGGGCACCATCGCTGCGGGCGTCGCCAAGGCTTATGCCGACATTGTGCATATCTCGGGCCACGAAGGTGGAACAGGCGCATCCCCCCTGTCGTCCATCAAGAACGCCGGCTCCCCGTGGGAACTGGGGGTGGCCGAGACCCAGCAGGTGCTGGTGTTGAACGACCTGCGGGGGCGGGTGCGCCTGCGCACCGACGGCATGATGCGCACGGCCAAGGATGTCATCACTGCGGCGATGCTGGGAGCCGAGGAGTACGCCTTCGGCACGGCGGCGCTCATCGCCATCGGGTGCCAGATGGCACGCCAGTGCCACCTGAACACCTGCCCCGTAGGGATAGCCTCCCAAGACCCCAAACTGCGCGCCAAGTTCAAGGGCCAGCCTGAGCACCTCATTCGCTACTTCTTCGCCGTGGCTGAGGAGGTGCGCCAGGTGTTGGCTCACCTGGGAGCGCGCAAGTTGGAGGACATCATCGGGCGGGCAGATTTGCTTCACCCCGTTCAGCTAGAAGGCCACCCCAAGGCCCATACCTTGAACCTGGCGCCTCTCACCGCCTTGCCCGACCCCACTTTGACACGCCCGCGCTATTGCGTTCAGGAGCGTAACGACCGCCCCGAGCCGATTTTCGACGACAGCCTCCTGCCTGCTCTGACGGCGGCGTTAGAAGGGCGGGAGTCGGTGCGCCTGGAACTGCCCATCCGCAACATCCACCGCACGGTGGGGGGGCGCATCGCCGGGGAGATCGCCTACCGCTACGGCAACAAAGGGTTGCCCGACGGGGTGCGCATTGAGCTGGTGTTCCGTGGCTCGGCGGGGCAGTCCTTCGGGGCGTGGTGCATCAACGGCCTGCGGTTGGTGCTCTATGGGCAGGCCAACGATTATGTGGGCAAGGGGATGCACGGGGGCGAAATCATTCTGCGCCCCCCCGAGGGGGCTCCCTACCTGCCCCACGAGAATGTCATCTGTGGCAACACAGTGCTCTACGGGGCCACGGGGGGCTACCTGTTCGCCGCCGGGCGTGCCGGGGAGCGCTTTGCTGTGCGCAACTCGGGAGCGTGGGCTGTGGTGGAGGGCACGGGCGACCACTGTTGCGAGTATATGACGGGTGGGGTGGTGGTGGTCCTGGGGCCGACGGGGCGCAACTTCGGAGCGGGAATGTCGGGCGGTATCGCCTTCGTGCTGGACGAGGCGGGGACGCTGGAGCACAACCTCAACCCCGAGATGGTGCAGATGGAAACCGTTGCCGACCCCCAAGATGTGGATCTGCTTCTGTTCCTGGTGCAACGGCACGTGGCCGAGACGGGGAGCCTGAAGGGGAAGCAGGTGCTGGCTGAGTGGAACGCCTTCCTGCCCCGCTTCCGCAAGGTGAGCGCCAAGCCCACCGTTGCTCCACCCCCGCCACGCGAGCTTTTGCGCCAGCGGCGGGATGCCCTGCTGGCTGCCGCTCGAACGGCGGGGCGCTAGGGGGCGTCTGGCAGGGGCGCTTTACCCCGGCAGGGAGGACGGGCCGGACATAGAGGGGAAGCGGCGCCCCAGGTCGCCCAGGGGAGCAGGTCTAGCCCCCGACCGGGCTTCTGAGCATCTCCACCAAGCCGTCCTTGATGGGCAGAGGCTCTTGGGTGATGTCGTAAACCAGGGGGGCGTGAGCCTGGCTCCCCTCAAAGATGATGCTGTTGGGTAGGGAGGCGCCGAGGTGCTGAACACCTTCCCCCACAGGCGTTCCCTTTCAAGAGGGTTCTCGCCTATGAGCAGGGGAGCTGTCTGCCTGGGAGTGGGGGAGAGGAGTGAGAAGGTGGTGGAGATGGGGGGATTCGAACCCCCGACCTCCTGCATGCCATGCAGGCGCTCTCCCAACTGAGCCACATCCCCACAGGGGGGCGGGGAGCCATCTCCTTTTCCTACTATACTCCCCTGCGGGCGTTCTGACAAGCCCCCGGGGATGTCTGACGTGGGGTATGCCCCGACGGGCTGGCTATTGCCCTTCCCGCCGTAGGGGGGTATAATCCCCTCAGGAGGGCATAGAACAAGGAGGAGTGTATGCAGAAAGGGACGTGGGCGGTCAAAGTCGGCCTGGCCCAGATGCTTAAGGGCGGGGTCATTATGGATGTGGTAACCCCCGAGCAAGCCAAGATTGCGGAAGAGGCGGGGGCTGTGGCGGTCATGGCCCTGGAGCGTGTGCCGGCCGATATTCGCGCCGCTGGGGGCGTGGCGCGCATGGCCGACCCGGAGCGCATTTTGCAGATCATGGAAGCGGTGACTATTCCTGTGATGGCCAAATGTCGCATTGGGCATTTTGTGGAGGCCCAGGTGCTGGAGGCCCTGGGAGTGGACTACATTGATGAGTCGGAGGTTCTCACCCCCGCCGACGAGCAGAACCATATTTGGAAGCACGATTTCAAGGTGCCCTTTGTGTGCGGGGCGCGGGACTTGGGCGAGGCCTTGCGCCGTATCGCCGAGGGGGCGGCTATGATCCGCACCAAGGGCGAGGCGGGCACGGGCAATGTGGTGGAGGCGGTGCGTCATATGCGTGCTATCCAGGCCCAGATCCGCAAGGTGCAGAATATGCCGGATGAGGAACTGGTGGCCGAGGCCAAGCAGATGGGCGCTCCGCTGGAACTGCTGATGGAGGTGAAGCGTTTGGGCCGTCTGCCCGTGGTCAACTTTGCCGCCGGAGGCATTGCCACCCCCGCCGATGCTGCTCTGATGATGTGGCTGGGGTGCGATGGGGTGTTTGTGGGCTCGGGTATCTTCAAGTCCAGCGACCCCGCCCGACGGGCTAAAGCCATCGTGCAGGCCGTTACCCACTACAAGAACCCCGAGATCATCGCCCAGGCATCCCGGGGCCTCGGGGAGCCAATGCCGGGCATAGATGTGCGCACCCTCAAACCGGAGCAGCTGCTGGCGGTGCGTGGCTGGTAAAGTATGCTCCCGAAAGTTCCCACGCCTATCCCCTGGCAACTGGCTCTACAGGGGAAACGCCAGGCGTCGCGCCGGGTGCGGGTGGGTGTGCTGGCGTTACAGGGGGATTTCCTGGAGCACCGCCAGGTGCTGGAGGCTTTGGGGGCTGAGGTGGTGGAGGTGCGCCTGCCCCAGGACCTGCACGGTGTGGAGGGCCTTATCATCCCCGGGGGCGAGAGCACCACGATAGCGCGCCTTTTGGATGCCTTGGATATGCGCGCCCCCCTCGTCCAGCGCATTCGCGAGGGGATGCCCACCTGGGGCACCTGCGCGGGGATGATCCTGCTAGCCAAGCGCTTACGGGAGGATCGCCCCATCCCGCTTGGGGTCATGGATATCGTGGTGGCCCGTAACGCCTTCGGCCGCCAAGTGGACAGTTTTGAGGCCGATCTGGCCATTGAGGGGCTGGAGGGGGGGCCGTTCCGCGCCGTGTTCATCCGTGCGCCGGTGCTCCTGTGGGCGGGGCCAGAGGTGCGCATCTTGGCCCGCCTCCCCGACGGCACCCCCGTTGCGGCTCGCCAAGGTTCCCTGTTAGCCACGGCCTTCCATCCCGAATTGACCGCAGACCTGCGTCTGCACCAATGGTTCCTGGACATGGTTTCTGCCCAGGGCAAAGGGTGACGGGTGATCCCACTATGACCTGCTGGGCAATAGGTTTGCCGAGGCTGTGCTTATGACCGCACCTGTGAAGCGCCCCGATTTCCAGAAGGTTATCGTGGATGATCTGGACGCCTTATTGGCCACCTTGCCCCCGCGGGTTCAGGAGGCGCTGCGCCGTCAGCCCGACCTCCACGATCTGATAGAGGTCATCCTTGATTTGGGGCGCCCCGCCCAGGCCCGTTTCCCCAACCGGGATGTAGACCTGGACAGCCAGGAGGTAACCGAGGCCGATATCCAGCACGTGGTGAGCCGTATCGGCCAGTTTGGGGATGATAACCGCGCCGGGATAGAGCGCACGTTGCACCGTATCTCCTGTATCCGCAACCGCACGGGGAAGATCGTGGGCCTGACCTGTCGTGTGGGGCGGGCGGTGTTCGGCACCGTGCGGGTGATCGAGGACTTGGTCCGCACGGGCAAGAGTGTTCTGCTGCTGGGGCGGCCGGGGGTAGGCAAGACCACCATGCTGCGGGAGGTGGCCCGCGTGCTCGCCGAAGACCTGCGGAAGCGGGTCATCGTGGTGGACACCTCCAACGAAATCGCAGGCGACGGGGATATTCCCCATCCTGCCATTGGACGAGCCCGCCGCATGCAGGTCAAGACCCCCTCCTTACAACACGCCGTGATGATTGAAGCGGTGGAGAACCATATGCCCGAGGTGATCATTATTGACGAGATGGGGACCGAGTTGGAGGCGGCCGCCGCCCGCACCATCGCCGAGCGGGGCGTACAACTCATCGCCACCGCCCACGGTAACACCTTGGACAACCTCATCCTCAACCCCACCTTGAGCGATTTGGTGGGGGGTGTGCAGACGGTTACCCTCTCTGACGAGGAGGCCCGCCGGCGGGGTACCCAGAAGACCATTTTGGAACGTAAGGCTCCCCCCACTTTCGACATCGTGGTAGAGATCCACTCCCGGGATCGGGTGGCTGTGCACCCCGATGTGGCCGCCACGGTGGACGCCCTCCTCATGGGCTACAGCGTGACGCCCGAGGTGCGCTGGGTGGACGCGCAGGGGGTGGTGCACCGAGGACGAGGGGAACCTATGGTTTTGGGCTCCAGCCCCGCCGGGCGAGAGTTTTTCCCTTTCCCCCGTGGGCAACGGGAGCGCCGCCGCGAGGGGGAGGCTGTAGCAAGCGCTCCGAGGCTCGCCGCCTCTTCCGGTGAGGTTGTGCCGGGTTATCCTCCCCCCGCACCCACGGTGGCTCGCGTCTACCTCTACGGCTTGGGGCGCGACCGCCTCCTCCAGGTAGCCCACAGCATGGGCCTCCCCCTAGAGGTTACCGACCGGGTGCAGGATGCCGATGTGGTGCTGACCACCAAGGCCCACTACCGCCGTAAGGGAGACGCTTTGCGCCGTGCGGAGGAGCTGAATAAGCCTGTGTATGTCCTCCGCAAGAACACTCCCGCCCAAATCGCCCAGTTCGCCCGCACCATTTTGGGGCCCCGCCTGCCCGAGGGGAATGACCGGGTGGCGGAAGGCCTGCGGGAGGCTGAGGAGGCTATCGAGCGGGTGCTGGCGGGGGAGCCGTCCGTGGAACTGGAAGCCCAACCCGCTTTTGTGCGCCGTCTCCAACATCAACTGGCCGAGCGCTATAACCTCGCCTCGGCCAGCACAGGGCGGGAGCCCCACCGCAGGGTTATCATCTATCGGCCGTAGGGGTGTGATGTCGGTGCCTCATCCACCCGCCTGTGAGGGGCATAGCGTTCCCCCTTCCCCCTACTGTGGCGCGTCGCAAAGGGCGAAACACTATGCCCGTGAGCAGAAGGTGCTGGGGCGCTACTTTACCCCCGAGGCCGTCGCCGAGATGATGGTGCGCTGGGCACGTGCTGTAGCCCCTCACACGCAGACGGCCTTGGACCCGGCGTGTGGGGATGGGGTCTTCTTACGCGTCCTTGTTCAGGCGGGCTTCCGTGAGGTGGTGGGCATAGATATCAAGGATGACCCGGCGGTGCGTGGTGTGCGGGGAGTGGTGTTCCGCCAGGGCGACGCCCTTCCGCACATCGTTGACTACGAAAACAGGGTGGACTTGTGTGTGGGCAACCCCCCCTTCAGCGCCAAGTACGGGCGCATCAGGGATAAGCACATCCTCGCTCTATATGCCCTGGGGCGTGGGCGTCCCAGCCAAGCCGTGGAGGTGCTGTTTAGCGAGTTCTTCGTGCGCGCCACCAAACCGGGGGGCATCATCGCTATCATTCTGCCCCAGGGGATCTTCGCCTCCCTGCCTGCCCTGCCCGTTCGACGATGGATTCTCCAACACTGTACGCCCCTCGCCATCATCCGTTTGTCCCGCGCCTTCTTCCGTGCCAACACAAGCATCCTCATCGCGCGTAAGGGGGGGTGGGAGGGTTCTCCCCTTGTCCTCCTGGCCCGGGCCGAGGATGCTTGCGACCTTGCCCAAGCGCTGGCGGTGTATCAGGGCGCAAAACCTTCCCCCCGAGCGTTCTGGCTCCCTTTGGGCGCTTTGAGGGAGACCTGGGCGGTGGAGGCTTTGGCACCCTTTCAGGGGCCACGAATTCCCATCCGCCCCGATGTGCCCCTTGTAGCCCTCAAGGACCTGGTGCGAGAGTGTCGGACGGGGGCGACGGAATACGGGGCGCGCCGGCGCTTTCAGAACGCAGGCATTCCCTATATAAGCGCCAAGGTGGTAACCCACCTTGGGCTGGAGTTCCAGCGGGATGGGCGATGCGTGGAGCCAGGGAGCGCTATGGATAAGCCCCGGGCGCGAGTGCAAGTGGGGGATGTGCTGTTCGTGCGGGTGGGGGTGGGCTGTGCGGGGCGGGCGGCCGTTGTCCTCAGGGAAGAGGAGCGGGGTGTGGCCGATGACTACATCTACATCCTGCGCCTGTCCGAGCGCCTTTTGCCCGAGTTCTTCGCCCTTTATACCGCTACCCCGTTCTTTCAGCAGGATACAGCAGTTTTGAAACGGGGGGTGGGCACCGTCACAATCCCTATCAGGGCGTTGTTATCGGTGGCGGTGCCCGTCCCCAGGAGGGAGGTTCAGGAGCGCTTCGCCCACCGGTATCGCCACCTGCGGGCACGGCTGCAGGCTCTGCCCGGGGAGCGGGCGCAGGTGGCGCGGGAGATGGCAAGGGTGGTAGCACAGTTGACCCAGTGGTTGCAGGGACAGGGGGAAGAGGATGGTACACTGGGCGAGTCGAGGGCGCAGGTTGGCGATCTTCGTGGAGACCTGGCCATACCCGTGGCGTGGAAGGGGTTCCCCGTGGCATCGCCGACGCATCGGGCAGACATCCGCGGCATCCTGGCGGATCTCATTCCTGTATCCCCAGGTTCCCCATCTTGACCGACGCACCAGCAAGACCAGCACAGAAAGGAGGCACCCATGCCCGTCGTCGCCATTGACCACATTGAAATCATTGTCCGCGATGTGGATGAGTATGTGGCGTTTCTGCAGAAACTAGGCTTCCGCCTTTTGCGGCGCACCTCCCACCACGGGGGATCGGCCGAACTGCAACTTCCCGGTCCCAATCAGCCCGTTATAGAGGTTCACAAAGTGGGAGGGGAGGAGAACATCGGCATCAACCATATCGCCTTTCGCGTGGCCAACGCCCAGGAGGCTTACAGAGAACTGTCGGCCAAGGGCATCACCTTTGAGGAGCCCCCCCGGTTCATTGAGGCGACGGGGCGCACCATCGTCAACTTCCGCGACCCCGACGGCTGGCGTCTGCAACTGGTGGACGCCGAGCGCAAACTGACCTAAAGGATGTCTGCCCTGGCCAGGGAGATACCCCTTGCCGAAAAAAGGCAAAAGCCTCACCCTAAGAGGGGGAGGAGTCGGTCGGAATGTCTGTGCGCGTGCGCTATGCCCCCAGCCCCACGGGTGAGCCCCATGTGGGCAATATCCGCACCGCTTTGTTCAACTGGCTGTTCGCCCGCCACCACGGGGGGGCGTTCATTGTGCGTATTGAGGACACCGACCAGGAGCGTCTGGTGCCGGGGGCTGTGGAGGCGATCTTAGAGGGGCTCCAATGGCTGGGCCTGGATTGGGACGAAGGCCCCACCCCCGATGGGAAAGGCAGTTTCGGCCCTTATGCCCCCTATTTTCAGTCTCAACGCCTGCCCCTATACCACCAGGCGGCGCGGACGTTGATGGAGCGGGGGTGGGCGTATGAGTGCTTCTGCACCCCCCAGGAACTGGAGGCCATGCGCCAGGAGCAACAGCGCCTGCGCCAGCCCCCAGGCTACTGGGGCAAGTGTCGTGCGCTTACACCGGACCAGCGGGAAGCCCTGCGCGCCCAGGGACGGAAAAGTGTTATCCGCTTCCGCGTGCCGCGCGACCCCGGGGAGGAGATCAGCGTGCACGACCTGGTGCGGGGGGAGGTGCGCTGGCAGACCGCCCTTTTGGACGACTTTGTGTGCCTCAAGAGCGACGGCTTCCCCACCTATCACCTGGCGGTGGTAGTGGACGACCACGCCATGCGCATGAGCCATGTCCTGCGGGCGGAGGAGTGGCTCCCCAGCACCCCTCGGCACCTGCTTCTATATCGCGCCCTGGGGTGGGAGCCCCCCCTGTTCGCCCACCTGCCTATGATCCTGGGGCCCGACCGTTCCAAACTGTCCAAGCGCCACGGGGCCACCTCTATCCGTGAGTATCGGCGCATGGGCTACCTGCCCGAGGCCATGCTGAACTTCTTGGCCCTGCTGGGGTGGTCGCTGGACGAGACGACGGAAATTCTCACTCGGGAAGACCTGATTCGCCACTTCTCCTTGGAGCGGGTGGTGAAGGCGGGGGCCATCTTCAACCTGGAGAAACTGACCTGGATGAACGGTGTGTATATCCGGCGCCTGTCGCCGCAGGACTTGGCCCAACGCCTGCGGCCGTTCCTGGAGCGCCCCCACGCCGAGGGGGGGCTACCTGATAGCGTCCCCCGCCCTCTGGACGAGGCTTACCTCCAGCGTGTTGTGCCGCTGGTGCAGGAGCGTCTGCGCACCTTGGTTGATGGCCCCGCTCTGATGGACTTCTTCTTCCTGGACGAGGTGGACTACGACCCGGCGTTGCTGGTGCCGAAGGGGATGGACACTGCAACAACTTTGCGCACGCTGGAGGCGGTGCAGGAGGCCCTGCAGCGGGTAAGCGTTTGGGATGCTCCGCACCTGGAGGGGGTGTTACGCCCCCTGTGTGAGGCTCTGGGCCTGGCGACGGGGCAGGTGTTTGGGATGGTGCGGGTGGCCACAACGGGACGCACGGCGGCTCCTCCCCTCTTCCAGACCATGGAGGTGCTGGGGAAGGAGCGCACCCTCCGCCGGCTGGAACGGGCCCAGAGGAAACTCAAGGAGTTGTTAGGTGTGCCCCAGGGGAGCCCTTCCTAAAGGTCGGGGGCCCGCAGTTCCACCTTGGCCCGCTCCTCCTGGAGAAGCACCACAGCGTCCGAGTTGCGCTGGCCCCAGCCGCGATTATGTGCCTCTAGGTACTTCTGCTCCACCAGGGCCAAAAGGTCCACGGGGACGTCCAGTTCCCTCGCCAGTTCTAGGCCTAGGCGCACATCCTTGAGGGCCAAGTCTACGGCAAAGCCCGGCCTGAAGTCCCCCTTGAACAGTTGATTGCGCAGGCCTCGGCGCAGGCGGGCGTTGTCGCCCGAACTGCGGGTTACTGCCTCGTAGAGAATGCGGGTAGGTACCCCCGCCTTCACGCCAATGGTGAAGGCCTCCCCGATGAGCACATTGAGGGAAAGGGAGATGAGGTTGTTCACGATCTTGCAGACGCTCCCCGCTCCGCTGGGGCCGCAGTAAAAAACCTTGGTCCCGATGGCATCCAGCAGGGGCTTCACGCGGGTGAACACCCCCTCGTCCCCGCCCACCAGCACCGCCAAGTCACGGGTTTCGGCCCCCGTTACCCCTCCGCTGACGGGGGCGTCCAGCATGGCAAACCCCTGGGCGCGGAAGGCGGCCGCAATCCGCCGCACGCACGCGGGGGAGTTGGTGGAGAGGTCCACATACACTGCCCCTGGATGCATTCCCTCCAAGATGCCGCCCGGCCCCAGGGCCACTTGCTCCACCTCCTTGGGGCCAGGGAGGGAGGTGAAAATGACCTGGCTGGCCTGGGCTACCGCTTTAGGGCCGTGAGCCCAGCGCGCCCCAAGGGCGATGAGGGGTTGCCCCGCCTCCTCCCGGATGTCATAGACCACCATCTCGTGGCCCGCCTTCAGGATATTGGTGGCCATGGGGCGTCCCATATTCCCCAAGCCGATGAATCCCACGCGCATAGAAGACCTCCTTCCTGCAGAGGTGTAGCTTGCGCCCTGCCCACGCACGCAGGATAAGCCTTTCCTACAAAAACGGCAACCCATGTCCCGTAAGGCGTCAAGCCCAGGTGCGCCGGTCTGAACGGAAACTGCAGGCTGGGCCGAGCAGTGCGATTGCATCCAATGGAAAAAACACGCTATCATCCCAGGAGAAGGAGGAGGGCATGGCCCAGCAGCAGTTCGTCCGCACCGAGGTGCGCAACGGGGTATTCCTCGTTACTTTGAGCGATCCCAAAACCCGTAATGCGTTGGGGCCGGAGATGACCCAGCAACTCTCCGAGGCCCTGGATCGCTTTGAAACTGACCCCACCCTGCGCGTGCTCGTGCTGACGGGTGAGGACCCCGCCTTTTGCTCCGGGGCCAATGTGCGGGGGATGCAGCAGACCATTGACCAGCGCCAGCAGGAGGCCCCGACCCCAACCTATCCTACGCCCTGGGAGCTGCTGGAGCGCCGCTACTCCCCCAAAGCTCGCCGTCGGGAAGCAGTGGGGGAGGGCGCAAGATATATGCCTTTACGCATCTGGGACTTGCCCAAGCCCTCTATTGCTGCCGTCAACGGGTTTGCGTATGGGGTCGGTGCGGGCCTGGCCTGGTCGTGCGACATCCGCATCGCCTCGGAGCGGGCCGAGTTTGCCGAGGCCTTTATCCGTGTGGGCCTGGTGCCGGCCGACGGCTCCTGCTGGCAACTGCCCCGCCTGATAGGCTTGAGCAACACCCTGCTGATGCAATACACGGGCGACGCCGTCAAGGCCGAGGAGGCCCTGCGCTGGGGGCTGGTGAGCAAGGTGGTGCCCCACGAGCGCTTATTGGAGGAGACGATGGCTTTGGCCGAACGGTTGGCCCGCGGTCCGACCTTTTCCATGGGCCTCATCAAATACCTGGTGCACCAGGGCCTGACCAGCGACTTTCGCACCCACTTGGAGTGGGCGGGAGTGGCCCAGGACTTGGCTCGGGAGACGGAGGACCATAAGGAGGGGGTGCGGGCCTTCTTGGAGAAACGGCGCCCCGTCTTCAAGGGGCGGTAGGGGTATAGGGGGGATCCGTTCTCCTCGGAAAGGGGGGCACGACGGACAGGGAAGCTCAGCGTTACCGTCTCATGCGGCGTCGGCACCGCCACCGTTTTTTCTGGCGCCGCTGGGGGCGCGCGGGGTGGGTGCGCCTGGGGATAGGGGTGAGCGTGGTGCTAGGGGCGGTGCTCATTGCGTGGTTGCTCAGCCGATGCCCTCCTCCAGGGGAGGGGGAAACAGCATCTATTGGAAAGGTTCTGGAAGGTGCGCCCTCACCCTGGGCGAGGGGTGAAGGAGCGGAGCAAGTGCTCTACCTCCTCGCGGGTGGGCATGGCGGTCTGGGCACCGGGCTTGGTAACGGCCACTGCCCCCGCAGCGTTAGCGAAACGGACGGCCTCCGGCAAGGGCATCCCCTCGGCTAGGGCGACCGTTAGCGCCCCGCAGAAGGCGTCCCCTGCACCGACGGTGTCCACTGCTTTCACCGGGAAGGCGGGCACCAGGGCTTCGGCATCAGCAGTCTTGTAGAAGGCACCCCGTTCGCCTAAAGTGATGATGACCCCTTGGCATCCCCTTCCCAGCAGCGTTGCCGCAGCGCGGCGCACGCTGTCCACATCGTTCACGGGGTGGCCGACGAGGGCGGATGCCTCCGTTTCGTTGGGGACGATGTAATGGGCGAGGCGATACAGGGCCTCGGGGAAAGGTTTGACGGGTGCGGGATTGAACACCACCAGCACCCCCTGCTCCCGCCCCGTGCGAGCCACCTCCAGCAGGAGGAGGGGTGACACCTCCAGAGGGAAGAGGAGGGCATTGGCCTGACGCAGGAGGCGCTGGGCCTTCATAGTCTCCTCCATCCCACAGCGCCCGTTGGCCCCCACCACCTGCACGATGCGGTTTTGGCCGGTGGCGTCTACCTCAATAAAGGCCACCCCCGAGGGAGCCAGGTCGTCCTGCCCCACCCCCTCAATGTGCACGCCGTTGGCGTTCAGGCTGGCCAGAAGATCCTGTCCAAAGGTGTCGTTGCCCACACGCCCTACTAAACTACAGCGTGCTCCCAAGCGGGCGCAGGCCACCGCCTGGTTTGCCCCTTTGCCACCCGGGGTGATGAAGAAGCGCTCCCCCACCACTGTCTCCCCCGGCGCCGGGAAGCGGGGTGTTACCACCACCAGGTCCATATTGATGCCGCCGATCACCAGCACACGGGGAGTGGACATCGGCTCTCCTCCTGCGCTTCCCTCATGGTAACCCGCGCGTGCATGCTGACAAGGGATACGGCAATCAGGGGCGACACGGGACAGAAGGCAAGGCTTGCACAGGTGGCGTAGGCATCGGCCATGATAAGGAGCGTGGTGCCAAGGCCATAGTCAGATTCAGGATGTGCCCGGCAAAGGCAAAGGGATTTTAGCGCAAGCCCTGGCCCGGGTGTTAGGGTGCGCTTTGACGCGCATAGGGTTCACCCCCGACCTCACGCCTGCGACCTGTGAAGGATGGGCATCTCCCATCACCGCCTGGGGGAGGTGGTGGTTCAGCCGGGACCCATCGTCGCTTAAACCGATCCCCGCGGGAACAGTGCTTTCCCTCACGTGGCCATACAGCTGTTGACCGCGGCGTGTGGGCGTCCGCTGGGGAAGCTACACCTCGACCCTTAAGGAGCCCAGGCAGTGGGAACCGCCGTGGACAAGGGGTTAAAGGGTGCACCTCCCAGGAGGGAACGGCACATCCTCATGCCCTTAGGAGCAGGTGGTGGGGCCGGGAGCCGTCTCCACGATGCTGATGACCACCTGGCTGACGGTGTGGCGAGGAGGACCGAAGGGGAAGACGACGGTGTCCTGGCGTCCCTGCCCGTGCGATGCCCCCACTTTACAGGACGCCGAGGCGAGAAGGGCACCCGCTTCATCCTTCAGGTGTATGCGCAAGGCGTATGCCGACTGGGCGGGAGGGCTCCAAGCGATCACCAGCCCTTTGACTCGGTTGCCCGGCCCCAATACCCATCCCACCACATCGGCGTGCAAAGGGATGTCAGCACGCGGGGGGGCTGCGGTGTGCCGAGGCGAGCCGGGGGGCCATTGAACGCTCCCCGGGTTTTGGATGGCATAGATGGTAACGGTGGAGGCCACCATTGCAAGGAGAATGGCTCCTACCAGGAACTTGCCGAGGGGAAGCGTAGGAATGGTTGGCGACGATTGCATATCCGCCTCCTTTTTCCCTTTCACCCTAACCAGGGGATTGGTGTCCCCTACAGGGGGGATGCCATCAGTTGCCGCCGCCTCTCCCCTAGACGGTTTGAGGGGCGCTATTTGGGGGCAACTCCACCAGGGGATTTACGCTATCATGGGTGCAGACACCTATCGTGACGGGAGGGCAACCGTTGACCACAGAGCCAACCCCTCAGGCGCAGCAGCGTGCGAAGAAGAAGCGCACAAGCGCCCAGCGGGCCGCAGAGAAGGCGGAGCGGCGCCGTTTGCGTCATCGTCCTATCCGCAGTCGGTTCCGCACCTTCATTCGCAAGGCACGCCAAGCCCTGGCCAGCGGTAACTTAGCCCAAGCCGAGACAGCGGTGCGGGAGGCCCAACGGGTGGCCGATTGGGCTGCCCAAAAGGGCGTCATTCATCGCAACACGGCGGCACGCTACAAATCGCGCTTACAGACCGCTTTGAACGCCTTGAAAAGTCGCAGTGCCGCCTAACCGGTAGGGACACGGGTGAAGCGCAGCCTTGCCCTTGCCCTTTTCCACCCGTCCCATCCCGGCCAGGTGGTGGCCGTCCAGCGCCCGCCGTGGGAAAGGGAGTTACCGGGTATTTGGGGGCTCCCCGCGGTAACCCTGCATCCGGGGGAAAGTGTGGAAGGGGCCATAGCACGGTGTGCTCGCACCAAGTTGGGGGTTGAGGTGCGCCCCCGAATGGTGCTGGGAGAGGGGTGGCAGGAGGGGGCCGCGGGTCCCCAAACCCTAACCCTATGGGCTGTGGATACCCAGGAGGACACTTTTACCCTTCCCCCAGCTCACCCCGGGAGCGCTGTCACCCTCTATATCTCTTGGCAGTGGGCCAGGCCTGTCCTGCTGGAGGAGGGGGCGCGCCGTGGTTCGTTATGCTGTCGCCTATTCTTGGCGTGGAGCGCTGCGGCACCTGCACCTTGGTAGGATGTGCCTTTGTAGACCGTGTTATCCCACTTTGCGGGAGCGAAACAGGCTTGGGCTACCCGCTGAGGGAGCATTCGGACGCAGGCATCTGGGCAAGGCCATTTGCCGTCGTTATAATCGGCGTACCTACTGAGCGAGAAGGGGGGGAGTAATGAGCGACCTGCCACTGCAGGGTATGCGGGTGCTGGACTTCACGCAAGTGATGGCGGGGCCCTTTTGCACCCTGCTGTTAGGCGACCTGGGGGCCGATGTGGTGAAGGTGGAGCGTCCCCCCGAGGGGGAGGAGAATCGGCGGGGCGCCGTGCGGTGGAGGGGGGAGTCCCTGCCTTTCCTGCTGATCAACCGCAACAAGCGGGGTATCTGTGTGGATTTGAAGCATCCCGAGGGGCGTAAGGTCGCCCTGCGCCTGGCCCAGAGGGCGGATGTGGTGGTGGAGAACTACCGCCCCGGCACAATGAAAGACTTGGGCCTGGACTATGAGGCCGTCCGCAGGGTGAAGCCCGACATCATCTACTGCTCCATATCGGGTTTTGGACAAACGGGCCCGTACGCCTATCGCGGGGGGTACGACCTTATCGCCCAGGGGATGAGCGGGCTAATGTCGGTAACGGGCACCCCCGAGGGTCCACCTGTCAAGGTGGGGGTGCCCGTCTGCGACCTGGTGGCGGGGATGTATGCTGCCCAGAGTATCCTGGCGGCCTACATCTATCGCCAGAAGACGGGCCAGGGGCAGTATCTGGATGTCTCGCTTTTGGAGTCGGGCATCGCTCTGACCTTCTGGGAGACGGCGGAGTACATGGCTACAGGGCGGCCGCCGCGGCCGATGGGGTCGGCCCACCGCCTGTCGGCACCGTATCAGGCCTTTCGGGGGAGCGACGGGAAGTACTTCACCATCGGGGCGGGCAACCAGGCCAACTGGCGTCGCCTCTGCCAGGCCATTGGACGCCCCGACCTGCTGGAGGACCCCCGATTCGCCGACGGCGCAGGGCGCATACGTCACCTGCAGGCTCTGCAGCAGGAACTGGAGCGCACCTTCGCCACCCGCCCCGTTTCCCACTGGCTGGCAGTGCTGGACGCCGCTGAAGTCCCATGTGGTCCTATTTACACCCTTGAAGAGGTATACAAAGACCCCCATGTGCAGGCCCGCCAGATGCTGGTGGAGGTGGAGCATCCCACTGCGGGGCCTGTGCCCCACATTGGGGTGCCGGTCAAGTTCTCTTTGACGCCGGGACGTATCCGCCGCCCCGCCCCCACTTTGGGCCAGCATACCCAGGAGGTGCTGGAGGAGGCGGGTTTCTCGCCCCAGGAGATCGAGGCCCTACGGCAGTGTAAGGCCGTTATGTAGGGGCGTCCCGCTGGGTCAAGAAGGCGGTGAGGGCCTGCTCCCAGGCGGGGGGATTGTCGCCGGGAACTAGATGTCCTGCCTGGGGAATGGTAACCAGTTGACAGTGGGGTAAGGCTTTGGCCATCTCCTGGGCGGTGTGGGGTGCCAGCACATCGCTCTCCGCGCCCCGCACTAACAGGACGGGGCAGCGCAGGGCGCGCCACGCCTCCCATAGGGTGTCGCTGGGTGCCATGCGGCGGATGCGCTGGGTGGGGTCGCGCAGAGCGGGGTCATATTTCCAGGTCCAGCGCCCGTCGGGGAGTTGCTTCAGGTTGTGGCGTAGGCTCCCCCGGATCAACCACTCGGGGCGCAGGGGGTTATAGCGCTTGGTGCGCTCCACGAAGGCGTCAAAACTGTCCAACACATCCGCGGACGCCATAAACCGCCCGATACGGTCGGTGCCGGCGCGGTTGACCTCGGGGCCCGTGTCGGCCACTACGAGGGTACGCACCCGCTGGGGGTAGCGGGCCGCATAGACGAAGGCGTTGCGCCCCCCCATAGAGAGGCCTA
This sequence comes from Dehalococcoidia bacterium, assembly GCA_025060295.1. Classification (NCBI taxonomy): domain Bacteria; kingdom Bacillati; phylum Chloroflexota; class Dehalococcoidia; species Dehalococcoidia bacterium. The sequence continues at coordinate 35,026 of JANXCH010000023.1, forward strand.
CCAGGGTAATATCCCGCAGATCCAGGGCGTTGACGAAGGCGTCCAGGTCGGCCACAAAGGCGTCCAGGGAGTAATCACCGTCGGGTGCCCAAGAGGTATCGCCGTGCCCCCGCTGGTCCAGGGCGAGAATGCGGTAGCGGGTGCACAAGGCCAAGGCGGTGAAGTCCCACATATGGGCGTTTTGGGCCACGCCGTGCAGGCACAGCATCACAGGGAGGCCCTCTCCGCCCCAGTCTAGGTAATGGAAGCGCAGGCCTCGCAGGTCTATCCAGCGGTCGGTGGGCTGCCGGTGGGGGTCGGCAATGGTTACCCCGGCGCGGCGGGCTGCCTCCAGCAAGGGGAGGCCAAAGGTGGCGTCGCTCACAGGATCATCCCTCCCTTTTTGTTTTCTGGCACACGGGGCACGGGCAGACCTCCCGCAAAACGCGGAAGGGGTAGATGCCGGTGGCGTGTCCATCACTGAATAGGAACTGCAGGGCATACCGCCCGACTTCCAGATAGTCCAGGGTCTCCACCCAGGGGGGCACGGATGCCTCATCCAATTGGCGCTTGGCGGGCCATTCGCCCACACATCCGGCGCACCGACAGTGCAGGCGCAGGTAGCGATGGGGATAAAGGCTGGTGTGGCCATCGTCCCATTCCAGCGCCACCCCTTCAGGGGTGATGACGACCTTCCGGGGAGTGGGCGACGGTATCGAGCTCACGGGGGTGTCTCCTGTATGAGGGAGGTCAGCACAAAGCGCAGATACCCTTCATTGACATAACCCACAATGCGCCGGGCGATGCGTCCTTCGCGGTCTAAAAAATAGGTTGTGGGCAAAGTCGTTACTCTATAGGCTACAGCGATACGGCCATCGGCGTCCAGTCCCAAGGGGTAGGTAACGCCGACCTGCTGGGCAAAGGCCAAAGCCTCGGCGGGACGATCGCCCGTCGCCACTCCCAGGATGGCAACGCCCTGTCCTTGCCACGTTTGCCACGCCCGCTCAAACTGGGGCATCTCCGAACGGCAGGGAGGGCACCACGAGGCCCAGAAGTTGAGCACCACGATGTGCCCCCGTAAGGTGGAGAGGGTGGTCTGCTGCCCGCTGAAGAGGGTCAGGGGGAAATCGGGCGCAGGGATGCGCTGGTCGGGCGAGGCGATGCCGGTGGAGCCGGGGATGACTCGGGGAAGGGATTCCAAGGGCATGGGCGGAGGAGCGAAGGGGGAAGGTTGGGGAGGAGGGGCGAAGGGTGTGGACTGGGAGGTAGGGGTCGGAACTGGAGTAGGTGTGGGGTACGGCGTGGGCGGGGGAGGGGGAGAGGCCACCCCTCGGCATGCCATGACCAGCGCCAGTAGGACCACGACGGCCAGCGACCACCGCACCATAGGCCCAATCAGTTCGGCGTTCTCATGATACCCCCTGGGGGTGGCTTTGCCCAGCGGGAGTGCTCGCCTGGGAGGAGGGCAAGGGGATGTGCAAGGGAAACAATTCCCACGCTACAAGGGGGCAGGAAAAGATACAAGGATGATTCAGTAAAAACCTGGTAGCGGTTCAGTTAAGTTTTGGTAAAGGTGGGGCGGTTAGGCCCAGCGGCGGAGGTGGGTGGCTTGGATGCGGGCCAGGTGCTCCAGGCCGCGGCGCGTGTCGCTTGCGGCTCGCTCGGGGACCGAGGTGGCCACGCGACGCTGAAAGAGGCGATAGGTGAACTCGTGGGCTTCAGCGCGGGAGAAGGGTTGCCCCGGCGGCCAGCCCCGCTCCTGACAGAAGCGCGCCCGCAAAACCGAGTACGGTTCCCCATACAGGCGAGCGAAAGCCTCCTCTCGCACCCTTGCCCCAGGCCGACGGCCACTGACCACTATCTCCTTGCGCACCTGGGCCTCCTCGGCCGCTTGCAGGGCCTGCTCGACCTGCACTCCATACCAGAAGTTCAGGTAGGCACGGAACTTCTCTACGCCCAGAGCCCGTCGCAGTTCCCCCTCCGAGACGGGGCGGGGGAAAAAGCCCCGCATCACCGACTCCTTCTCCTCTTGGGGCACGTGGCCGTTCATGGCGGAGCACAGCCGACAGGCCAAGAGGGGCCAGTCCAGGGCCTCCCCTGCAATAAGGTACCGCCACCGCTGGCGTCCCACCATCTCTTCGGTCAGGGGCCACAACCCCATCGCCTCAAGGAGCGCCGCAATCCATTCCTGACCTGCCCTTAGGGAGCGCCCGAAATGCAGGATGGCCTCCCGCCCCGGGTGGTCCAGTGGGAGGTCGCTTGGTTCAGGCACTGGGGTTAAGAAGCCCGACGGCGTTGGGTCAGCCATTGCTCCAGATCCCGTAGGGGGCGGGTGTTTAGGATAGCCGACGCCTCGCACCAGCCCCGCCGCGCCTGACCCACCCCGAAGCGCATAGCCCGTAGGCCTTCAGTGCTATGGGCATCGGTGCTAATCACCAGGGGGATGCCTACCTCGCGCGCCCGGAAGATGTGCGTATCCTTGAGATCCAGGCGCTGGGGGCTGGCATTGATTTCCAGGGCCACCCCCGTTTGCAAGGCCGCACGGAAAACCGCTTCCAAGTCAATATCTATCGGCTCCCGCTCGCCCAGGAGGCGACTGGTGGGGTGGCCAAGGATGGTAACATAGGGGTTGCGCAAGGCTCGAATAACCCTTTGGGTCATCTTCTCCCGGGGCTGTTGGAGGCTGGTGTGCACCGATGCCACGACCAGGTCCAACTGTGCCAGAGCCTCGTCGGGCAGGTCTAGGCTTCCATCAGCCCGGATATCCACTTCTGCACCGTGGAACACGCGGATGCCATAGCGCACCTCTAGGGCCTGCAAGAGGCGCTTCTGCTCGGCGAGGCGTTCGGGGGTGAGGCCCCGTGCCACCCCTAAACCCTGGGAGTGGTCGGTGATGGCGATGTACTCATAGCCCAGGGCCTTAGCCGTCGCCACCATCGCCTCGGCGCTCGCCTGACCGTCACTCCAATCGGTGTGCATCTGGAGATCCCCCTTGATGTCTTCCAGGCGTACCAGGTGAGGGAGGGTGCCCTGCTCCGCCCGCTCTATCTCCATCAGCCCCTCCCGCAGTTCCGGGGGAATCCACGGGAGCCCCAAACGGGCGTAAAAACCCTCCTCGGTGGGGAACTTCTCCAGATGGCCACTCTTGAGGTCGGTGATGCCGTACTCACTCAGGGAGAGGCCCTTGCGGTTAGCGTAGTCCCGCAGGAGGATGTTGTGCTGTTTGGAGCCGGTGAAATATTGAAGCATGGAGCCGAAGGCGTCGGCATCCACCACCCGTAGGTCTACTTGAAGGCCCTGATGCACCAGGACACTGCCCTTCTTCGGGCCGTGAGCCAGAACCTGGGCCACTAGGGGCAGGCGCACGAAGGTGTCTATGACCTCTTGGCTCTGGGGGGCCACTACCATAATGTCAATGTCGCCCACCGTGTCCCGCCAGCGGCGTATGCTCCCCACAGGGAGAGCCTCCGTGATAGAGGGGAGGCGCTCCTTGAGGGCGTAGACAACCGCCTCGGCCACCGGGAGGGCTTGGCCCAGGGGGATGCGTGTCTCCTTCCTGCGGGTGGCCTGGAGGGCTTTGAGGATGTTCTCAGCGCTTTTCGGCCCCAGGCGGGGCAAGGAGGCGACGCGCCCATCCAGGATGGCTTGTTCCAGGTCCTCCAAGGTCTGCACCCCCAGTTCCTGCACCAGGCGCAGAGCGGTCTTGGGGCCGATGCCGGGAATTTCCATCAGGGTAAGAACCCCTGGGGGGAACTGGGCCTTGAGTTGCTCGTAGGCTTGCACCTTCCCCGTCTGCACCAACTCCACGATTTTACTGGCGATGGCTTCGCCCACGCCGGGGATAGCGCGCAGGTCCTCTTCGCGCCCCTCTTTCACCAACAGCTCCAAAGGTTCGGGGTGCTGTTCAATGGCGCGCGCCGCCCTCTGGTAGGCGCGGATTTTGAACACATTCTCCCCCTTCAGTTCCAGGAGGCCAGCCATGTTCTCAAAGAGGCGGGCGATGGCGTCGTTGGTCCAGGGCATAGCCTTCCTCTCCGCAAGCGGCGCCCATACTCACCGGCTGGTGCCCGTGTGGTGGCGATCCGGGAGACGCCCGCTCATGCCGCCGCACCGTGGCATTTCTTGTATTTCTTCCCGGAGCCGCAGGGGCAGGGGTCATTGCGCCCCACCTTGCCCCCCACCGTTACCGGCTCTTGGGGGCGGTTACTGTGCAGACGGGCCATGGGGCTGGGGGGCACTGCTCTGGCGGGGCTGGGTCTGGCGGGGGCGGGGGCACGCCCGGGGGTGGGCTGGCGCTCTATGGTGATGGTGTAGTGGTAGATGGAGCGGGCCACATCGTGGCGGATACGGGCCAGGAGGTTCTGGAACATCTGGTGCCCCTCGGTCTTGAAGGCCACCAGGGGGTCCCGCTGGCCATAGGCATACAGGCCGATACCCTGGCGGAGGTTTTCCATGGCCGTGAGGTGCACCACCCAATGGCTGTCTATGGTGCGCAGGAGCACCAAACGCTCCAGGAGGCGCATAGGCTCGGAGCCGATGGCCTGCTCGCGTGCCTCGTAGAGACGACGGGCATAGTCCAGGATGCGCCCCTCTATCTCCTCGCGGCTCAGGGGGGCCAAAGCCTCCTTCTGCAGTTCGGGGGGTAGGGGGAAGAAGGTGCGCACATCCCGCACCAGGGCGTCCAGGTCCCACTGGTCAGGGTCCTTACCGGGTAAGTGGAGCGCACAGACCTCCCGTAGCTCCTGCTCTACCATCCCCAGCACGTTGGCCTTGAGATCGGCCCCGCTGAGAATCTTGCGCCGTTCGCTATAAATGACATCCCGATGCTTATTGACCACATCGTCGTATTCCACAAGGTATTTACGGATTTCAAAGTTATAGGCCTCCACTTTCACCTGGGCGTTCTCAATGGCCTTGCTGACCATCCTGCTCTCAATGGGCTGATCTTCGGGGAGACCTGCCCAGTTCATAAGGCTTTTAATGCGCTCGCCCCCAAAGCGGCGCAGGAGGTCGTCCTCCAGGGAGACGTAGAAGCGGGAGGAGCCGGGGTCGCCCTGGCGTCCGGCGCGCCCCCGCAATTGGTTGTCAATGCGGCGGGCCTCGTGTTTTTCGGTGCCGATGACGTGCAAGCCCCCCAGGGCCACCACCTTGTCGTGCTCCTCCTGCCAGCGGGCCATGACCTCGGCCTTGGTCTTCTCCACAATAGCGGGTGGGGCGTTGTCCAGGGTGTAGCCGTGCTTGCGCAGCGCTTCGGCCAGGAGGCCCTCGGGGTTGCCGCCCAGGATGATGTCGGTGCCCCGTCCCGCCATATTGGTGGCCACCGTTACCGCCCCGGTGCGCCCCGCCTGGGCGATGATCTGTGCCTCCCGCTCGTGATGCTTGGCGTTGAGCACCTGGTGGGGAATGCCCCGCGCACGGAGCATGGCGCTCAGTTTCTCGGAGTTCTCTATAGAGGTGGTGCCTACCAGGATGGGACGCCCCAACTTGTGGAGGGTTTCAATCTCCCGCACTACCGCCTCCCACTTGGCCTTCTCGGTCTTGAACACCAGGTCGGGGAGGTCCTGGCGAATCATAGGCTTATGAGTGGGGATGACGACCACATCCAGTTTGTAAATCTTGTAGAGTTCCTCGGCCTCGGTGGCAGCGGTGCCCGTCATGCCCGCCAGCTTCTCGTATAGGCGGAAGTAGTTCTGGAGGGTGATAGTGGCGTAGGTGATGGTTTCCTGCTGGACCTTGAGGCCTTCTTTGGCCTCCACGGCCTGGTGCAAGCCGTCGGCCCAGCGCCGCCCCTCCATGAGGCGGCCGGTGAACTCGTCCACAATGACAACCTGGCCATCCTTCACGACATAGTCCCTGTCACGTTTGTAAAACACCAGGGCGCGCAAGGCGTTCTCGATGTAGTGGGTGAGGGCATAGTTGCCTGGCTCGTAGAGGTTGCCCACATTCAGCCACCGCTCCATCTTGGCGATGCCGGCCTCGGTGAGGGTAACGGTGCGGTGCTTTTCGTCGGTGGTGTAGTCCTCTCCGGGCACAAGGCGGGGGACAAGGCGGGCCATCTGGTAGTAGAGTTGGGTGGATTCCTGGGCCGGCCCGCTGATAATGAGGGGGGTGCGGGCCTCATCGATGAGGATGTAGTCCACCTCGTCCACGATGGCGTAGTGCAGGCCCCGCTGGACCACTTGGGAGAGGTCAATGGCCATGTTGTCCCGCAGGTAGTCAAAGCCGAACTCGTGGTTGGTGCCGTAGGTGATGTCGGCCTGGTAGGCCTCACGGCGGGAGACGGGGCGCAGGTGGCGCAGGGAGAGGTTGTCGGTGGTGTAGGTGGGGTCGTATAGATAGGCCGCCTCGTGCTGGAGGCATCCAACGGTGAAGCCTAGGGCGCGGTAGACGGGGCCCATCCACTGGGCGTCGCGGCGGGCCAGGTAGTCGTTGACGGTAACGACATGCACGCCTTTGCCGGTGAGGGCGTTCAGGGCGACGGGCAGGGTGGCTACCAAAGTTTTGCCCTCGCCGGTCTTCATTTCGGCGATTTTGCCCTGATGGAGAACGATGCCGCCCAGAAGTTGCACATCATAGTGGCGCAGGCCGATGGTGCGGCGGGCAGCTTCCCGCACGGCGGCGAACACTTCGGGGAGGAGGTCATCCAGGCTTTCGCCCTGGGCGTGGCGCTGGCGGAACAGGTCCCCCTGGGCGCGCAGGTCGGCGTCGGACAGGCCCTGGAAGCGGGGCTCCAAGGCATTGATGCGCTCCACCAGGGGCCAGAGGGCTTTGACGGCCCGCTGGTGGGGGTCGCCGAACAGACGCGTAAAGGCTTTGAGCATGGGTGTTACTCTTTTCGGGGTTGACCCCTGCCCCGTCTGGGATTCGAACCCAGGACACCCGGATTAAAAGTCCGGTGCTCTGCCGGGCTGAGCTAACGGGGCGCGCCCCTTTTTATTCTACCATAGGGGTCGTCCCCGTCCCGCCCAGGGTCAGGAGGGGTGAAAGCGGGTGCTGACTCCGCGGGGCACCAGCACACTGATCAGCCCTATGCGGGAGAGGGGCCAGTAGGTGATCCACGCCTTGCCGATGATATAGCGCCGGTGCAAAGGTCCCCAGGAACGGGAGTCGTTGCTTAAGGGGCGGTTGTCGCCCAGGACGAAGTATTCGTCCGCCCGCAGATAGAGCGGGTTCATTGTAAAGGTGCCGGGGTTCTTGATGTACGGCTCGTGTAGGGGGCGGTCGTTGACAAAGACAATGCCAGAGCGGATTTCCACCTTATCCCCTGGGCCGGCCACCACTCGCTTGACGAAGTCCCGTTGGGGGTCACGGGGGTAGTGGAATACCACCACATCGCCCGGGCGGGGCCCACGGAAGGGCTCCCACACGGCCTGGGGGGACAGGGGAACAAACGGGAGCCAGCCGAACAGGCGCCCGATGGGTATGCGCAGGTAGCGGGCCTTATTTACCACCAGATACTCCCCGTGCTTCAGGGTCGGCTCCATGCTCGAGCCCTCCACACGGAAGTTTTGGAGGGTGCTCTGCAGGAGCAGGAACACGATGCCTGCCAGCACGAGGGTTTGGAGGGTCTCCCGCAGGAAGCGGCGCATGCGCAAGGCTCCTGTGGGCCTGGTCGGGGCGGCCGGGATTGAACCGGCGACCTCCAGGTCCCAAACCTGGCGCGCTGGCCGCTGCGCTACGCCCCGCAACAAAGTGGCGCCCCTGGCGCGACTTGAACGCGCGACACCCGGCTCCGGAGGCCGGTGCTCTATCCATGCTGAGCTACAGGGGCGTGCGTTTGCAGTATAGCACAGACCCCAAAAGCCCACAAGGATGTCCTTTCCGAAAGGGGAGAGATGGGGCTGGCCGTGCCCACGGCGCATCGTGGAACCCCCCCTTGCCCTAACCCCTTGAGGCGAAAGACATGCGCCGTCGTGCTGGCCTCCTTGAACAAGCGCCACGAACGCACAATTCCCGAATATATCAGGGATCTCCCCTCCGAATAGCATCTTCAGACAGGGATCAGGCCACGGTATTTGGTGAAGAGGTGTTTTCCATAAGATAAGTTGTGCAAAGATATGTATGTGCAATGAGTTGCAAAATTGCACTGCCCTCTATATCATGCGATGAACGGCCTACCGAGTGAGGAGGTTTGGCTATGCGCCGAACGGCTATTATCGTGCTGGTGACCCTTCTATGGGTGCTGGTGGGGTGTGCACCCCAACGGGCTGCGCCCACGCCCACCCCGCAACCGCCGCGCCCCGCAGCCCCCGTCGCCCAGCCTCCCCAGACTCCTCCGGCGGCTACCCCCACCCCGGCGCGTCCTGCCCCCTCTGGGGAGATCGTCATCGCCCTCACCGATGAGCCGCAAAACCTCAACCCCATCTTTATGGACTTTTACGCTGGCAACTGGAAGTCCTTCAACGGGTTGGTGAAGTATGACCAGAACCTCCAACTGGTGCCGGACCTTGCGGCCCAGATGCCCGAGATAAGCGCCGATGGGCGCACCGTTACCGTGCGCTTGAAGCCGGGCGTGCGCTTCCACGACGGCCATCCCCTCACGGCTGAGGATGTGGTGTTCACCTGGCGCGCTCTGGCAGATCCCAAGGTGGCCAGCACCCTGCGGGATCGCTTCGACTTGGCCAATGTGCTGGAGGATGTGCAGGCGGTGGACAGTGTGACGGTGCGGTTCCACCTCAAGCGTCCCGATGCCGCTTTCCTCCACAAACTGTATGTGGGCATTGTTCCCAAGCACCTGTTGGAGGGGCAGGACCTGAACACGGCCGCCTTCAACCGCCAACCCGTGGGCACGGGCCCCTATGTGTTCAAGGAGTGGCGGGCTGGTGAGCGCATCGTGATGGAGGCCAATCCCGACTACCACGGTGGCCCTGTGGGCATCGCCCGCCTGATCTTTGTGTTCATTAACGACGAGAATGCGCGGGCGGCCCAATTGCTGGCGGGCACTGTGGATGTGGCGGGCCTGCCCCCACGCTTGGCAGCGACCTTCCAGAATAACCCCCGCTTCCGGGTCTACCGCATCCCCAGTGCTGACGCCCGTGTCGCCGTGCTCCCCTATGATGAGCCCAACCTCAAAGACCCCCGTGTGCGCCGTGCCCTCTCCATGGCGGTGAACCGACAGGCCATTGTGGACGGGGTGCTGTTGGGTGCAGGGGAACCCGCCTATGGGCCTTTCATCGCCGGTGCGCCCCCTCCTGTTATCCCTTACGACCCTGAAGGGGCCAAGCGCCTCCTGCAGGAGGCGGGATGGACGCCGGGGCCCGACGGCTTTATGCAGAAGGATGGGCGCCGTCTGACCTTTACCTTGATGCATCCCGCTCACGATAGCGTGCGCCGCGACATTGCTCTGGCTATCCGCTCCGACCTGCAGCGCATCGGGGTGGATGTGCAGGTGGAGGGGTTGGGATGGACCGCCATTCGGGAGCGGTTTGGGAAGGCAGGCAATGTGTTCGGGTGGGGCCAGCCCTATGACCCTGATCTGGAGATCTACCGTCTGTTCCATTCCATCTACGCCTACGATGACGCCCCCTTTACCAACCCTGCCCGCATCATCAACCCCGAGATAGATCGGGCTCTGGATGAGGGGCGCCGGGAGTATGACCAGCGCCGGCGTTTGGAGGCCTATTCCCGCTTGCAACGCCTCATCCAGGAGGACGGCCACTGGCTGTTCACGGTCTATTTGACCCCCATCGTGGTTACCACCAGCAAGATCACCAATGTGCAAATCCAGCGGGAGGGGCATGCCCACGGGTTCTCGCGTGGGATGAGTTGGAACCTGGAGAGTTGGCGGATTGAGCGATGATAGCCCTTATTCTGCGGCGCCTGCTGGTGCTCCCGCTGGTTCTGGCGGGGGTGGCAGTAACCACTTTCCTCATCGCCGCCGTGTCTCCTTTTGACCCCATTGCGGCGTATGTGGGCAATGAAACGCCCATTAGCCGCCAGACGCGGGAGGAGATCGCCCGCGCCTGGGGCTTGGACAAGCCCTTAGCGGCACAGATGCTGGGCTGGCTGGGGCGTGTCGTGCAGGGGGATTTGGGCTACTCCCGCCTTCAGGGGGGGAAACCCGTTGCGCAGATCATTCGGGAGCGGATAGGGCCTTCGGCGCTGCTCGTGGGGAGTGCTTTGGGCCTGGTGCTGGTGGGGGGTTTGGTGGTCGGCACCCTGGCCGCCGCCTACCGCGACAGTTGGTTTGACTGGCTGGTGCGCGCGGTGTGCCATTTTAGCATCGCCTCCCCCTCCTTTTGGATTGCTTTGCTCTTCCTCCTCGTCTTCTCGGTTCAGCTTGGGTGGTTGCCGGGAGCGGGGATAGCGGATCCCCGCGCTGCGGAGGGGGGGCGGATCGACCTGCGCCGACTGGTGCTCCCCATGCTGTCCCTGGCCTTCACCCAGCAGGCGTGGTTTACCATGTTCGTCCGCAACACGGTGCTGGATCTCCTGCGGGAGGACTACATCCGCTTCGCCCAAGCGCACGGCAAATCCTGGCTCGCCATTGTGTTCCGGCACGCTTTGCCTAATGCCCTCATCCCCTTTGTTACCCTGATTGGGGTGCACCTGAGCGAAATTCTGGGGGGAACGGTGCTGGTGGAGAGCATCTTTGCGTGGCCAGGATTGGGGACGCTCACCCGTGATGCGGCTCTGGGGGTGGACATTCCGCTCCTGATGGCTATCACCTTGGGGGCGTCTTTCTTGGTGGTGATGGGGAACTTGTTGGCGGACGTGGCCTATCGGGTGTTGGATCCCAGGGTGCGGGAGGGACGGCTGTGAGCACCTGGGTGGGCGCGCTGCGGACAGCTACCCGTTGGTCGCTGACGCGCACGGTGGTGCGGCGCCTGCCGTGGAGCGCCACCGTGGCTATGGGGGTGTTGGTGGTGTTGGGGCTGGCCACAGCCCTGGCCGATGTGGTGCGCCCCCTGGATAGTTACACCGTGGATTTCCAGAAGTCCCTCCGCCCACCTACCTGGGCTCACCCCTTAGGCACCGATGACTTAGGGCGCGATGTGTTGGCCAGGGTGTTGCATGGGTTGCGGGTGTCGTTCCTCGTGGGCGTGCTGGCATCGTTGGTGGCGTTGGGCATTGGGGGTGTGGTGGGTATCACGGCGGGCACCCTGGGGGGACGGGTGGATGCGGTGTTGATGCGCTTTTTGGATATGTTCGCCTCCCAGAATCACCTGCTATTCGGCATCATTTTGGCGGTGTTGTTTCGTCCCGCTTTTGGGCCCATGGGGGCGGTGCTCCTGTCGGTGGGGTTGACCCACTGGACGACTTTGGCCCGTATCGTGCGAGGGGAGCTGCTGTCGCTACGGGAGCGCCTGTTTATCCGCGCAGCCGTGCAGAATGGAGCAGGGAGGCTTCACCTGGCGCGCCGGCACTACATTCCCCATCTGCTCCCTGCTCTGGTGCTGGGGTTTGTGCTCCTGGTTCCCCATGCTGTGTTTCACGAGTCGGCCCTCTCCTTTTTGGGGGTGGGCCTTTCGCCGCACCAAGCGTCTCTGGGTAACATTCTGGCCGACAGCCGGCGCACTCTGTTAGTGGGGGCCTGGTGGACCACCGTCTTCCCCGGGTTGGCCCTGTTTCTGGTGTCCATGGCCATAGGGGTGGTGGGGGAGTATTGGCGCGACCGGCACAACCCCCGCTGGCGCTCCGAGTTGGAGTTGTAAGGGATGGCTGTGCTGGAGGTGGAGGGCCTGACGGTGCGCTTCCGCACGCCGCGGGGGTTGGTGCACGCCCTCACCGATGCCCACTTCCGCGTAGAGAGGGGCGAGGTGTTGGTTATTCTGGGGGAAAGCGGCAGTGGGAAGACGGTGCTGGCTCACGCTTTAATGCGCCTTTTGCCCCGCAATAGCGTGGTTACGGGGAAGGTGGTGCTGGAGGGGATCTCCCTTTTTGACCTACCCGAATCTCGGATGCGCGCTGTGCGGGCACGGCGCATGGCTTTGATTCCGCAAAGCGCCGGCGCGGCTCTGAACCCGGTGCGCCGTGTGGGGCCTCTGCTGATGGAGTTAGCGCGGGGCAAGGGCTTGGACGCCCAGACGGCCCGCGCCCGCCTTGCTGCGGCGTTGCAGGAGCTGGACTTGCCCCTCGAACAGATCTGGGATCGCTATCCCCACCATTTGTCAGGCGGGATGCAACAGCGGGTGGTGAACGCTTTGGCGTGGGTGGGGAAACCGGCGGTGGTCATCGCCGACGAGCCGACCTTCGGGTTGGACGCGGATCTGGTGGAGGTTACTGCCAGCTCCCTGCGGCGCATGGCGGAGCAGGGGGCGGCGGTGTTGGTCATTACCCACGATCTGCGTTTGGCTCAAAGGCTGGGCACCCGGGTGGCGCTGATTTACGCCAGTTATATCGTGGAGCTGCGAGACACGCCCGCCTTTTTTGCCGGGCCGGCCCATCCTTATGGACGGGGCCTCTTGCAGGCTCTGCCGGAACGTGGAGGCATCCCCATCCCCGGTTTCCCCCCGGAACTGACGCACCTTCCGCAAGGATGCCCCTTTGCCCCCCGCTGTTCCCATCGCACGGAGCGGTGTAGCCGAGAGGTGCCACCCCTTCTGCCCCTCCCAATGGATAGGGGTGCTGTGCGGTGTGTCCTGTATGCTAGTGGCTGAAGGCGTTGCCAAATGGTATGGCTCGGGGCGTGCCCGGGTGGTGGCCCTGGAGGAGGCGTCGTTGACCCTGGCGCCGGGGGAGAGGGTAGGGGTCGTGGGGCGCAGTGGGTCGGGTAAGTCCACCTTGGCGCAAATCCTGAGCCTGGTGCTCCGTCCGGACCGGGGGCGGGTGTCCGTGGATGGGGAGGTGGTGAGCCGATGGGGTGTGGATGCCCCCAAGCACCTGCGCCGGCAGGTGCAGTTGATGTGGCAGTCGCCCCGCTTGTCTACTGACCCCCGCATGCGTCTGTGGGAGATCATCCTGGAGCCGTTGGCGATACACGGTCTGCTCCCCCGTCGGCCGGCCGAGCGGCACGCGATACTGGAGGAGTGGCGGGAACGGGTGGGTTTGACCCCGGAACTGCTGGAGCGCTATCCCCATGAAGTGTCCGAGGGGCAGTTGCAGAGGGCGTGCTTGGCCCGGGCGTTGATTGTGCACCCCCGTTACCTGATCTGCGACGAAATCAGTTCTATGCTGGATGTGTCCACGCAGGCGGCGCTGTTGGCTACCATCGCCCAGGAGCAGGCGCAACGGCCGATGGGGGTGCTGCTTATCAGCCACGATACGGTGCTGGTGCACTATTGGTGCACGCGCGCCGTCCGTTTGGAGAAGGGGAAAACTATGCCCCTTTCCTAGTCTAGGGGGCGGAGCGCTTGGGGGTTGTGCCGCGGGGCCGCTCCCTTTACGGGCGGGGGCGCTCCGTGCTATGCTGGCGTGGGATGGATAAGGTCAGTCGCCAAGACCGCCGAGCCGCCCGCAAGCGGGAGGAGGAGATTCAGAATATCCTTTTCGCCCTCCTGCGTGCTCACCATGACCCCTCCCGCCCCGAGGTCCGGGAGAAGGGACTGGATGAACGGGACCTGGCGTTTGAGGCCGATTTGATTATCCCCGCCGAGATGGAGATGGCGGTCTACGCCACGCAGAAGCGGGGGCATATCCTCTCCCTGTTGCGCACGATGAGGAGTCGAGGGTTGGTGGAGTATGCTCCGGCACCTCCCACAGGTGTGTATCGGGTGCGTCTAACCCCTTACGGGCAGGAGGTGGCCACCCATCTCTTCCGTCCCTGGTGGGCGCGTCTACGCGATGCCCTGCGTCGGCGTCGCCCCTTCGCACCGCCATCCTCCTAGGGGAAGGTCTCCATGCACTCACGGGCTGCGTTAGCCTCTGCCTTACGCCGTATTGTGGGGCAGCGGTATGTCCTGGACACCCCCGAGGCCCTTCTGGTGTATGAGTACGACGGCTCGGTGGACCGCTCCGTGCCGGGTTTGGTGGTGCTCCCCGGTTCGGCGGAGGAGACAGCCCAGGTAGTGCGGACGGTGCGGGAGGCAGGCTGGGCATTGGTGCCTCGGGGGGCCGGCACAGGGCTATCGGGGGGAGCGGTGCCTCTGCAAGGGGCGGTGGTGCTCTCCCTGGCACGCCTGAACCGCATTCTGGAGATTGACCCCGACAACATGCTCGCCGTGGTGGAGCCGGGGGTGGCCAATTTGGACATTAGTAAGGCCGTGCAGGCCTACGGCCTCTACTATGCCCCCGACCCTTCTAGCCAGAAGGCGTGCACCATCGGCGGGAATGTGGCAGAGAACGCCGGCGGCCCCCACTGTTTGGCGTACGGGGTTACCACCAACCATGTGCTGGGGATGGAGGCCGTGTTGGCCGACGGCTCCCTGGTGTGGGTGGGGGGCAAACATCGCCACAGCGTTGGCTACGACCTGCGGGGTGTGGTGATCGGCTCCGAGGGGATGTTGGTAGTGGTCACGAAGGTGGTAGTGCGCCTTTTGCCCCTGCCGGAGGCGGTGAAGACCCTGCTGGCGGTGTTTACGGAGATTGACCAGGCCAGCGCCGCTGTCTCGGCCATCATCGCCAGTGGGATGGTGCCGGCGGCTTTGGAGATGTTGGACCGTTTGACCATTGAGGCGGTGGAGCCGGCTGTCCACGCAGGGTATCCCAAGCAGGCGGGGGCAGTGCTCCTGGTGGAGGTGGAGGGCTTGCGGGAGGCGGTCGCAGAGCAGGGTGCCCAGGTGGAGGCCATCTGCCGCGAGATGGGGGCTGTGGAGGTGCGTTCGGCCGACCGCCCCGAGGAAAGGGAGCGCCTGTGGGCCGGGCGCAAAGGTGCTTTGGGGGCGCTGGGGCGTTTGGCGCCCAACTATCTGCTGCTGGACGGGGTGGTGCCGCGCACGCGCATCGTGGAGGCCCTCCAGCGTATCCGGGCCATTGCGGAGTTTTACCGCCTTCCCATCGCCAATGTGTTCCACGCGGGCGACGGTAACCTGCATCCGTGCATCCTGTTTGACGAGCGGGACCCCGACCAACTGCGCCGGGCCAAGGAAGCGGGCGGGGCTATCCTCAAGATGTGTGTGGAAATGGGGGGTGCCCTGTCGGGGGAGCACGGCGTGGGCATCGAGAAGCAGGAGTATATGCCCCTGTACTTCACTCAGGAGGATATGGCGGCCATGGCCAAACTGCTCCACGCCTTTGGGAGTGCGGGGTTCCTGAACCCTGGGAAGGTGTTTCCCCAGGGGAAGCCGCCTGGCGACTTCCGCCCCAGGACACGCCTGCCCGCCGACGCTGTCGTGTAGCCTATGCGCCCCCGCTGGCCCAGCCGGCAGGGTATGGCCCTTATCCTCGGGCCCTTATTATTCGGTGCTGTTCTGCTCTTAGCCCCTACGGGTTTGGAGTGGAAGGCTAGGGTAGTGGCGGCTCTGACGGTGTGGATGGCGGTGTGGTGGCTGATGGAGGCGGCTCCTCTGGCCGTTACCGCCCTTCTCCCCCTGGTGGTATTGCCGGTGCTGGGGGCGGTATCCTTCGGGGGGCTAGCGGCTCAGTATGCCGACTCGGCCATCTTCCTTTTGTTGGGGGGCTTCCTGGTTGCCTCGGCCATTGAGCGGTGGGGGTTGCACCGGCGGTTCGCTGCAGTGGTTCTCGCCCGCACGGGGGGGCGTCCCTGGTTGGTGCTGGGTGGGGTGATGTTCGTTACCGCCTCTTTGTCGGGGTGGATCAGCAACACCGCGACGGCCATGCTGGTCTTGCCGGTGGCGACCAGTATCCTGTCGGCGTATGGGGAACCGAAGGGGGGGCGCTTCGGGACGGCTCTGCTCCTGGGGGTGGCCTATTCGGCCACCATTGGGGGGATTGGTACCCTGGTGGGCACCGCCCCCAACCTCATTTTCGCCGGAGCCTATCGCTCTCTGGTGGGGCGGGAGGTGTCGTTTTTGGAGTGGATGTCCTACGGTTTGCCCCTGGCGCTGTTGATGTGGCTGGGGGCGTGGCTATACTTAGCCTTCGTCTATGCCCGCGTCGGCACGAAAGGTACGCAAGTTTCGCAGACGATGCCCAGTGCTCTTGCACCGGGGGCGTGGACGCGGGAGCAGGTGCTGGTGTTGGGGGTGTTTCTCACTGTAGCCCTACTGTGGATGACCCGTCCCGCTTGGGGCGGGCGCTGGCCGGCCGTTACCGATGCCTGGATTGCTATGGCGGGGGGCATAACGCTTTTTTTGCTCCCGGCGCGGCCGGGGGGCCGTTTGCTCACAGGGGAGGCGATCAAGGCTTTGCCGTGGGATGTGGTGCTGTTATTGGGGGGTGGGCTGGCGTTGGCCCATGCCTTTAGCGCCACAGGGCTGGATACCTGGCTTGCTCAGCGGCTGACGGTGTTGGGCGGGCTTCCGCCCGTGCTGATCTTGGGGATTGTGGTGGCGGCTATAGTGTTTGCCACGGAGTTGGCGTCTAACACAGCCATCGCCAGTATCACCTTGCCGGTGGTGGGGAGCATGGCCGTGGCGTTGGGGGTGGAGCCGTTCCCTCTGATGATCGCCGTAACCTTTGCAGCCTCGTTGGCCTTCATGTTGCCGGTCGGCACACCTCCCAACGCCATCGTGTTCGGCACAGGCTATTTCACGTTGCCCCAAATGGCACGGGTGGGGTGGTGGATGAACCTGATGGGCATCGCTATAATAACGGTATACATGGCCCTCCGCTGGGAGGCCCGTTGAGCGCTCCCACGTCCCTCGCCCGGCGTTTGAACCCCTCCCTTCTCCACTCAGGGGAGCGTCTCAGGGGGTTCGCCGTGGACGGCCTTGTGCCTCGGTTGGCGGTGCGCCCTCGCACGGTGGAGGAGGTGGCCCAGGTGCTGGCACTGGCACATCAGGAGGGGGCGGCAGTGGTGCCCTGGGGAGGGGGCACCCGTATGGACTTGGGGGGGATACCCCGTGCGTATGAGGTGGCTTTGGACTTGACGGGCTTGCACCAGCCTCTGGAGCATTCCCCTGCCAACTTGACGGTGCGGGTGGGAGCAGGCGTTACTTTGGAGCACCTGCAGAAAGTGCTGGGGCGGGAAGGGCAGTTTTTGCCCCTAGACCCCCCCTTGCCTCACAGGGCAACCATCGGAGGAACCATGGCCTCGGCGACCTATGGCCCCCTGTGCGCGGGATATGGTCTGCCGCGGGATTTGGTCATTGGGATGGGGGTGGTGCACGCCGACGGCACCCGCACGAAGAGCGGGGGGCAGGTGGTCAAAAATGTTACGGGCTTTGAGATGCACCGCCTCTACACGGGCTCGTTGGGCACGTTGGCCGTGATAACCGAGGCTACTTTCAAGGTGGCTCCTCTGCCCAAGGAGGAGCGCACGGTGGTGGCGGCCTTCCCGTCGGCCGAGGGGGCTGTGGGGGCAGGGCTGGAGACGGTGCGCATAGGGCTGGCCCCGATGGCGATGGAGGTGCTCACCGATTCGGCGTGGGCGATGGTGCCTGCCCCTGCAACGCCCTTGGCTCCCCAGGGCGAAAAGGTGTTCTGGCTCCTGGTGCGGTTTGGGGGTCCGCCGTCGGCGGTGGCGCGCCAGGAGCGGGAGGCCTTAGCCGTGTGTGAGCGCTTTGGGGTTGCGGGGGGGGCAGTGGAGGTGCTGAAGGGGGAGCAGGGGCGGGCCTTGTGGCGCGGGGTGGCTAGCTGGGGATGGGGGGAGCCCTATCCTCCCTTGGGCGTGCGCATCTCCTGCCTGCCCCGCCAAGTAGTGGAGGTGCTCCAGCTGCTGGAAAGTGGGGAACAGGATAGGGGAACGCGCCCCGCCGTTGCCATCCATGCCAGTATAGGAGTGGTGCGGGTGTTTTGGCCCGTCAGCCCCGCGGGGGAAAACGCGCAGGATGTGGCGTCGGCACTGGGGCGACTGCGGGAGCGGGTGCACGGGTTGGGGGGGCGCATGGTGGTGGAGCGCGCGCCCGTGGAGGTGAAGCGCTTACTAGACCCGTGGGATGTAGCCCCTGAGACGCTGGGCCTGCACCGTGCCCTGAAGGCCCAGTTCGACCCCAAGGGGGTGCTCAATGCGGGGCGTTTTGTGGGGGGCATCTGATGGGCCAAGCCGGTTCCGTGCGGGAGCGCTCTGTGGTGCAGGGGTTTGTGGGCCCCGACGCCCCAGCCGAAAAGGACTTGTATACCTGTGTGCACTGTGGGCTGTGCCTCACGGCGTGTCCCACCTATCTGGAAACGGGTCTGGAGACCGAATCGCCGCGCGGGCGCATCGCCCTGATGCGGGCGGTGTATGAGGGGCGGTTGGCGTTGACGCGGGAGGTGGTGCGCCATTGGGATCTCTGCCTTGCCTGCCGAGCGTGTGAGGCGGTGTGCCCTTCGGGCGTGCCCTACGGACGGCTCATTGAACACACCCGTGCCCAGGTCTTGAGGCATTTGCCCCCGCCGCTGTGGGTGCGTTGGGGGGAGGGCTTAGTGTTTCGGCACCTCCTACCCTATCCCGGGCGATTGCGCCTGGGGATGCGGCTGTTGCGGTGGTACCAACGTCTGGGGGTGCAGGGGGTGGTGCGCAGAACGGGACTTCTGCGGCCCTTTCCCCTGCTTCACAGAATGGACAGCCTGTTGCCTCCCCTGCCCAGCCATTTCTTTTCGGCGCGGGGGCAGGTGTATGCCCCGCGGGGCACGCCGCGCGGGCGTGTGGCGCTTCTTTCGGGGTGTGTGATGCCTCTGGTGCACGCCGCCACCATGCGGGCGTGCGTGCGGGTGCTGACCCACAATGGCTGGGAGGTGGTGGTGCCCCGGTCCCAGGTGTGCTGTGGGGCGCTCCATGTGCACAGCGGGCGGTTGGAAGAGGGGCGCAATTTGGCTCGGCACAATATCCAAGCCTTCCTGGAAACCCAGCCCGATGCTATCATTGTGGCGTCGGCGGGGTGTGGCTCCACTATGAAGGAGTACGGCCACCTGCTGAAGGACGACTCCCGCTTTGCCACGCAGGCGCGCGAGTTTAGCACAAAGGTCAAGGATATCCACGAGTTTCTGGTGTCCTCGTCCTTCACACCTCCTCAAGCCCCCTGGGAGATAACGGTTACCTATCAGGAGCCCTGCCACCTGGCCCACGCCCAACGCATCTCCCAGGCCCCGCGCCGTCTCTTACGCTCCATCCCCGGTCTGCGCTTGGTAGAGATGCATACCCCCGCCAAGTGCTGTGGGGCGGCGGGGAGTTATCAAATCTTCCAAAGGGAGATGTCGGAGCGTCTGGCCGAGGATAAACTGCGGGACGCTCTCTCCACCGGCGCCCAGGTTTTGGCCACGGCCAACCCAGGCTGTGCCCTGCAACTGGAGGCGAGTGTGCAACGCCGGCGCTTGCCCCTGCGCGTGGCGTATGTGATAGACCTGCTGGACGAGGCCTACCAGCGGGAGGCAGAGGGGGCATCCTAATCGGGACTCCCCTACGGCCCCCTTCTGCGCTATGCTGGTAGGCGAGGAGGCCCATGTCGGACAAGCAGATCCGCCTCACGAGCCTGGCCCACTGCGCCGGCTGAGCGGCCAAGTTTAGCCCAGAGGCTCTGGGCAAACTGTTGGCCAGCCTGCCGGTGATGCGTCATCCTGACCTGCTGGTGGGCGTGGAGACCGGGGACGATGCCGCCGTCTACCGGTTGAGGGAGGGTCTTGCCCTTGTTCTGACAACTGACTTCTTCCCCCCCATCGTGGATGACCCCTATTGGTATGGGGCCATCGCCGTGGCCAACTCCCTGAGCGATGTGTATGCCATGGGAGGACGTCCCCTCCTTGCCCTGAACATCCTGGCTTGGCCCATGGGTCAACTGGAGGCGGAACTGCAGGAGACCCTGCGGGGGGGCTATGCCAAGGCCCAGGAGGCGGGGTGCCTCATTGTGGGGGGCCACACGGTGGACGATAAGGAACCCAAATATGGCCTGGCTGTCGTGGGGGTGATTGACCCCCAACGGGTAGTGCGCAATGTGGGGGCCCGCCCTGGGGATGTTCTGGTTCTGACCAAGCCCCTGGGCACAGGCATCATTACCACGGCGGCTAAGCAAGGCCTGGCAGAGGCTGCCGTGCTGGAAAAGGCTACTCAGGTTATGGCCCATCTCAACCGTGCGGCGAGCGAGGCGATGCAAGAGGTGGGCGTAGATGCCTGCACCGATGTTACGGGTTACGGTTTGCTCGGGCATCTGCTAGGGATGGTGCGGGGCAGTGGGGTGGGAGCACGGGTGTGGGGGGAGCAGGTGCCCGTGTTGGAGGGAACATGGGATCTTTTGGAGGCGGGTATCGCCCCCGGAGGCACCCACCGCAACTTCTCCTGGGTGGGGAAACTGGTGCGCTGGGGCGAGGGCATCCCCCGCACGGCCCAACTCCTCCTGTGTGATGCCCAGACCTCGGGCGGGCTGTTGATGGCCGTGCCCCGCCAGCGCCTGGATGCTTTGCAGAGGGCCCTGCACCAGCGGGGCGAGCAGGGCTGGGTGGTGGGGGAGGTTACTGCTGACGAGGGAATTCGGGTGGAGCGGTAAGGATGGACAAGGAGCGGTTTGTGTTGCCGCGGGAGATGTGGGAGCAGATGGTCGCCCACGCCCGTCGGGAGGACCCCAACGAGGCGTGTGGGGCCTTGGCGGGGAAAGGCTCCCACGCCCAGCGCCTCTACCCGCTCACCAATACCGAGCGCAGTCCCTACCGCTACATGACCGACCCCAAGGAACTCTACCAGGCGATGAAGGACGCCGAGCGGTCAGGGCTGGAGATCATCGCCTTCTATCACTCCCACACGCACACGCCGGCGTATCCCTCACCTACGGATGTGCGCCTGGCCACCTGGCCGGAGGCGTACTACCTTATCATTTCCCTGCAGGACAAGGCTTCCCCTGTGGTGCGCGCCTTCCGCATCCAGGATGGACGGGTGCGGGAGGTGCCGTTGGACATTGTCCCCCCCTCCCAGGGCTAACCCCGGTGCCCCTCCTGCGTTTCTATTGGTGAAACACCGCTTCAAGGAGGTATACCGATGCGCAAAGCCCTGTGGATACCCCTCGTGTTAGCCGCTTTTGTGGTTGTGGGTGTGGGGACAGTCTTCGCCTGGCCTCGGGGGACGGCCCGCGCCCAATCCTCTGATGCATCGCCCCGTCAAGCGAAGGCATACCTGGGCGTGCAGGTGGCAACCATTACGGAAGCCCTCTCCCAGCGTTTGGGTTTACCCATCGGGGGTGTGGTGGTGGTCCGCGTCCTGCCGGGGAGCCCCGCCGAGGCGGCGGGCCTGCAGAGGGGTGATGTGCTGACCCAGGCCACCCTGGGCACCACAACCGTCGCCCTCCAGCGCCCCGCCGACTTGACCACCCTCCTGCGGAACGCCCAGCCCGGTCAGCAGGTTACCTTGACGCTCCAGAGGGGTGGCCAGAGCCGCACGGTGACTATCAGCTTGGGGCAGTGGCCTCAACCCCCCATCGACCGTGGGCATGACCTGGGGAAGCCAGGCTTGCCTTTCCCCAAGCGCGGCCGCATGGATAGCGTCCTGCGGGGGCAGGT
The DNA here is from genome assembly GCA_025060295.1 of Dehalococcoidia bacterium. Lineage (NCBI taxonomy): Bacteria > Bacillati > Chloroflexota > Dehalococcoidia > Dehalococcoidia bacterium. Next base: position 56,407 of record JANXCH010000023.1, read on the forward strand.
AACCCTGCAACAGGGCACCACAACCGTAACCTACGCCTTCTTCGGGGGCACGGTGAGCGCTACCAGCACCAACGCCATTGTGGTTACGCCCTTGGACGGCAGTGCGCCGGTAACGGTGAATGTGACGGATCAGGTGCGTGTGGTAGGGTGCCCGCGGGGTGAGGGGGCGAACTTGGCTGTGGGGAGTCGGGTGGTGGTGGTCTCCCAGGACGGGGTGGTGCGGTGGGTGAAGGTGCTGGGGCCGTGCGGAGCGGGAGAGCACCTCTGGGGGAAGAGGCACGAGGGGGGAGGCCCTATCCGTATCCAGCCCGTCCCACAACGGCACTCCCCCGTGCGAGGGGCGTCCCCCCAAGGTGTCAATCTCTAGGGAGGTGTGCCACCTCTCTTGCGGAAAGGGGAGGGGGGCATCCCCCTCCCCTTGTTGTGTAGGAAACGGCTCTTGGGTATGGCGCTACATCATGGTGTACCCGCCGCTCACCGAGAGGGTTTGGCCCGTAATGAAACTGGCGGCGTCGGATGCCAGGAAGACGACGGCGTTGGCCACCTCTTGGGCCGTCCCCAGCCGGCGCAAGACGTAGTTGCGCTTGGCCCGCTCCATAACCTCGTCGGTAAAGATGGCCCGTTGCTGTTTCCACATGCTGGCCTCCCCCACCTCTTCGTCGGAGCGGGGGACGGTGAGGCCGGGGCACACGGCGTTAAGGCGGATGTTGTAGCGCCCCACCTCGCGGGCGAGGGCCTTCATCAAAGCGATGACCCCCGCCTTGCACGCCCCATACACCGCCTCCCGATACTCCCCCATGCGCCCGGCATCGGAACTGATGCTCACAACGGCCCCCCGCTGACGCTGGACCATGTGGGGCAGGACAGCCCGACAGCAGTTGATAACCCCCCACAGGTTGACCTTCACCTCTTTTTCCCACTCCTCCCGAGGCTTCTCCAGAAAGAGGCGGTCTACTGTCCACCCCACATTGTTCACCAGCACATCAATCGCCCCATACGCCTGGAGCACACGGTTGACCATGTTTTCCACCGAGGCGTAATCGGTAACATCGGTTTTGACCACCAGGGCGGTCGCCCCGGTGCCCAAGCGGGCCACCTCTTGGGCGACCTTGTGGGCCTGGGGTTCGTCTATCTCAGCGATGGCGATGCGCGCCCCCTCCTGGGCGAAGGCGAGCACGATGGCCCGGCCGATGTTGGATCCGCCCCCTGTAACGATGACGCTTTTGCCGCGCAGACCCAGGTCCATTGGCACCTCCTAAGTGGGATGTCCCATGTAGTGTAGCGCACCAACAGACGGCGATATGCTAGGATGCGCTTCAGGAGGGTGGCGTGGAGATACGTGCAGTGGCGTGGCGAGACGACGCCCTGTGGCTTTTGGACCAATCGGCGTTGCCGGTGCAAGTGTCCTGGGTGGTGTGTCGGAGCCCCCAGGAGGTGGAGGAGGCCATCCGCTCTTTGAAGGTGCGGGGTGCACCTGCCATCGGCATTGCGGGGGCCTACGGCGTGGCACTGGCGGCGCGCCATCTCCCCGACACTCTTCCCCTTGAGGAGTATCTGGAGAGGTTGCACGTCCAGGGGGAGAGGCTGGCCCGTGCTCGCCCGACGGCTGTGAACCTGCGCTGGGCGGTGGAGCGCACGCTGCGCGTCGCCCGCGCGCACAGACGCGTGCAGGAGGTACGGGAGGCGGTGTTGGCCGAGGCCCACCGTATTCTGCAGGAGGATGTGGAGGCCAATCGGCGCATCGGGGCGCTAGGGGCAGATTTGCTGCCCCACGGGTGTTGGGTGTTGACCCACTGCAACACGGGGGCATTGGCCACTGGGGGTTGGGGCACGGCACTGGGGGTCATCCGCACGGCCTGGGCGCAGGGGAAACTGCGGGGGGTGTATGCCACTGAAACACGACCTCTCCTGCAAGGGGCGCGCCTGACCACCTGGGAACTGCACCAGGAGGGCATTCCCGTCACGCTGGTGGTGGATGGGGCCGTAGGGGCGCTCCTACGCCAGGGGAAGGTGGATGCCGTGGTGGTGGGGGCCGACCGCATCGCCGCTAACGGCGATGTGGCCAATAAAATCGGCACCTATCCCCTGGCTGTGTTGGCTCACCGACACGGCATCCCCTTCTATGTGTGTGCTCCCACCAGTACCCTAGATTGGGCAACGCCCTCGGGAGAAGCCATAGTTATAGAAGAACGCTCCCCTTTGGAGGTGGTGCGTGTGGGCTGGGGGTGGGGCAGGGAGGGGCAGGGTCTTCCCATCGCCCCCGCGGGGGTGCCAGCCTGGAACCCCGCCTTTGACATCACCCCGGCTGACCTTGTTACTGCCATCATTACTGAGGTAGGGGTTGCCCGCTTTCCCTACGCCCATACCCTGCCACGCCGGTGCGGGAGCGGGGAAAGCGCTGACGCCCGGTAGAAGGCACATCTCGGGGGGCAAGGGTCAGGGGAAGAGCCCCCGTAGACGCATGGCGTCGGCGACCCGGCGGATGGCCACCATATAGGCTGCCAGACGCATATCGCTCTTCTCCCGTTCTGCGAGGGAGGCCACCTCCCCGAAGGCACGCACCAAGATACGTTCCAGGTTGCGGTTGACCTCTTCTAGGTCCCAGAAGTAGAACTGAAGGTCCTGCACCCACTCAAAGTAGGAGACGACGACCCCGCCAGCATTCGCCAGGATGTCGGGCACTACCAGGACGCCTCTCTCCCGCAGGATGGCATCTGCCTCGGGAGTGGTGGGGCCGTTGGCTCCCTCTACCACAAGGCGCGCCTTCACCCGGTCGGCGTTGCGCCCGGTGATTTGGTTCTCCATGGCGGCGGGGACGAGGATATCGCAAGGCAAGGCCAGCAGGTCGTCGTTGGTAATGGCCTCGGCGTGGGGGAAGCCTTGCAGTTGCCCGTGCGTCTGCTTCCAGGCCTGCACACTGGGTAAATCCAGGCCGTGGGGGTTATAGAGGCCACCGACCGAATCGCTGATAGCCACCAGGCGAGCTCCCATCTGGGTGAAGCACTGGGCAGCGTGCAGTCCCACATTGCCTGCTCCCTGGATGGCTACCGTGGCCCCTTGCAAGGAGAGGCCCTTGAAGCGCATGGCCTCCCGGGCGATGATGGCGACACCGCGCCCTGTTGCCTCGCGACGCCCCAGGGTTCCTCCCACAGCCACGGGCTTGCCCGTGACTACGCCTGGCACCGAGTAGCCTTTATGCATGGAGATAGTGTCCATAATCCAGGCCATGACCTGGTCGTTGGTGCCCACATCGGGGGCGGGGATGTCGCTTTCGGGGCCGATGAGCAGGGCGATTTCCGAGGCGTAGCGGCGGGTGAGGCGTTCCAGTTCGCCCAAAGAGAGGCGCTTGGGGTCAACGGCTACTCCCCCTTTTGCTCCCCCATAGGGGATGTTGACGACGGCGCATTTCCAGGTCATCCACATGGCTAGGGCGCGCACCTCGTCCAAGTCCACAGCGGGGTGATAGCGGATACCCCCCTTAGCTGGCCCCCGTGCGAGGTTGTGCTGAATGCGGTAGCCGACGAACATGCGCACGGAGCCGTCGTCCATGCGGACAGGGAAATGGACGGTCAGTTCCCTTTTGGTCTGGCGCAAGTGCTGGCGCAGGTCGTCCTCGAGGCCCAGGCGCGCGGCAGCGGCGTCAAACTGGGCCAGGGCCACATCGTAGGCTGACAAGGGGCGTTGAGCGGGCGCGGTAAGCATGAGTTCGCTCCTTTGTTGCTCACTATATGGGCCTCTCCTCTATAATAAGGTTCGCCCAGTCCTAGAGGGATATGGTGAGCAAGGGTGTCTGTCTGCCGTATGCCCTGTGGCCTCGGTTTATTGTGTCTACACGGTTGGCGAGGAGGGTGCTGTGCCCCAGGCGTTAGAGGGCATCCGTGTCCTTGATTTGACCCACTACATTGCGGGGCCTTTCGCCACCCGCCTGCTGGCAGATTTGGGGGCGGATGTGGTGAAAGTGGAACGTCCTCGGGGGGGCGACCCTGCGCGGCGTCTGGGCCCCTTCTTCCAAGATATCCCGCAAGGGGAGCACTCCCTCCTGTTCTTTTTCTTGAACCTCAACAAACGCTCCATCACTCTGGACGTGAAAACGGCGACGGGGCGCTCCCTCTTGCGCCCCCTGGTGGAGTGGGCGGATCTGGTGGTGGAGAACTTTGCACCCGGCACCCTAGCGTCGTGGGCCCTCTCCTACGAGACTCTGGCCTCCTGGAACCCCCGGGTGGTGCTGGTCTCCCTTTCCAACTTCGGGCAGTGGGGGCCGTACCGGGATTACCAGGTGGACGACCTCATCGCCTACGGGATGGGTGGGCCCATGCTGATGACGGGGATAGCGGATCGGGAGCCCTCAACCATCGGGTTGTATATCCCCTTGTACCAGGCGGGTGCTGTGGCAGCGCTGGCTGGCCTGATGGGGGTTACCCAAGCCGAACTGACCGGGCGGGGCGATTGGCTGGATGTCTCGATCTTCGAAACCCAGGTGGGAAGCCAGGATCGGCGCACGGTGGCGCTGGTGGGATATCAGTATACGGGGGAGACCTTTACCCGCCGTGTCCCTGCTGCCACCATCGCCAGTGGGATCAAGCCGTGTCAGGACGGCTATGTGGGCTTTGCCGGCTTTGGTCCGCGGTTTGTATCCGTTGTGGCGATGTTGGGGCGTCCCGAATTACTGCAGGATCCCCGCTGGGGCACGGTGGAGGGGCGCGCCAGACCCGAAGCGGCGGAGGCTTTTGACAGGGAGGTGTTTTTGCCCTGGCTGATGCAGAGGACCATGCGGGAGATTTGGGAGGTGGCGCAGGCACACGGGGTGATCGCAGGGCCGGTGTTCACGGTCAAAGAGGTGCTGGAGGACCCGGTGTTCCGTGCGCGGGGGGTGTGGGCAGAGATAGAGCACCCGGTGCTGGGAAAGGTCTGCCTGCCGGGGCGGCCCTTCCTGATGGATGCCACCCCTTGGGCGCTCCGTCGTCCCGCACCCTTATTGGGACAGCATAACCGAGAGGTCTTCGTGGATATGCTGGGTCTTTCTTCATCCGACCTGGTGCGCCTGCGCCAGATGGGGGTGGTGTAACCTTGGAGTTCCCACGCCATAGTATACAGGTGCGTATTGCCGTGTTTCCCTGTGAGCCCCTAGCCCGTCTGGCCGCCTCGCGTCTGGTGGAGGCGGGAATCCCCTGCCTGGTGCGTTCGGAGGGTGTAGGGCCGGGGGCGTGGGGCAGCGCTGCCAATCTGCCCTACAGCATTTTGGTCCCTGAGGGGGAGCAGTGGCGGGCGCGGGAGGTGCTGGGCCTGCCCCCTGCGGAGGTGCTGGAGCGGTGTTCACCTCCTTCGGGGACACGCCCCCCTCTGGGGGTGCGGATAGCGCTGGTGGTCCTCGCCCTGATGCTTCTCCTTGTTCTCGGGGCAGGGGTAGGGATGCGTCTCCTGCAAGGGGGGTAAGATGACGGCTTCGCTTCCTCTGAATGGCGTGCGTGTTGTAGACCTCACGGTGGTCTGGGTAGGGCCTTATTGCACCATGTTCCTGGCCGACTGGGGGGCGGAGGTGATTCGGGTGGAGACGCACCAGGTATTTCAGCCCAGCACGCGGGGGTATGTGCCCTACCCGAGCAAGGAACTGATGCGCACCCAGCGCACCTGGAGCCTGGCCTTGCCCAACTGGGAGCCGGGGCGTCGTCCCTGGAACCGCACGCCTCTGTTCAACTCCCATGGGCGCAACAAACTCTCCTTTACCGTGGACTTGCGCCGCCCAGAGGGGCGGGAGGTGCTCTATCGTCTGGTGGCTATTTCGGACGTGCTCATTGAGAACAACGCCCCCGACACGATGGAGAAACTGGGGGTTACCTACGAGAATCTGCGCCGTTACAATCCGACGCTGATCATGGTGCGCATGCCTGCCTACGGGCTTTCGGGGCGATATGCCACGTACCGGGCCTTCGGTTCCCAACTGGAGTCCGTGGTCGGGCACACCTCACTGCGGGGCTATCCCGACACTGATCCCTCTTTGCGAGGGGATGTGTTTACGGCCGATGCGGTGGGGGGGATTATCGCCGCCGTTGCCACCCTGGCGGCCCTGCGCCACCGCCGGCGCACCGGTCAGGGTCAGCAGATTGAGTTCCCCCAGGCCGAAGCCTTTCTCCCTTTGCTGACCCCTGCCTTCCTGGACTATATTCTCAACGGGCGTGTGCAGGGGTCGCCGGGCAATCGCCACCCCTCCTTCGTGCGGGGGTGCTACCCGTGCCTGGGCAAAGACCGTTGGCTGGTCATCTCCCTCTATACCGATGCCCAGTTCCAGGCCTTGTGCCGTGTGATGGGACGCCCGGACATGGCTAACGACCCCCGGTGGGTGGATTCCCTGTCCCGCCGGAAGAACCAGGACGCTTTGGACCAGGAGATCACTCGTTGGACACAAACCCAGGAGGCCTATCAGGCCTTTCGGCGTTTGCAGGAGGCGGGGGTGCCTGCGGGGGTGGTGAGCCACGAGGGGGATATCTTCTCCGACCCCCACCTGGGGGTGCGCCGATACTTTGAACCCCTTACCCAGGAGGACACGGGCACCCATTACTACCCCGGCCTCTTATGGAAGGCGATGCACACCCCCAATCGTCTGCGCTTGCCCCCTGTGCGCCTGGGGGAACACAACCGCTGGGTCTATCGGGACCTGCTGGGCTACGACGAAGAGGAGTATAAGGCCCTGGAGGCGGCGGGCCATATTGGGGAGGACTATCCCCCGAACCTGCGTTAGACGGCTCCGAGGGCCTGGAACACCTGCAGGAACTGGGCCACATTGCCGGGCTGGAACCAGGGAATCGCCTCAACAATGCGCCCCTCTGCATCTATGACGAACACGGCGCGCTGGGCGCGACGGCCGTCTGCGCTTACCACCCCGTAGGCGCGGGCCACTTGCAGGTCGGGGTCGCTGGCCAGGGGGAAAGGACACCCCCCCAGGGCCTGCCCGAAGCGCTCCTGGATGGGGAGCGGGTCGGCGCTGATGGCGATGACCTCGGCCCCCGTGCCCTGGACGGTGGCGTACTCGTCCTTGAAGGAGGACACTTGCAGGCTACAGGCGGGGGTCAGCGCCTCGGCGAAGAAGAGGAGCACCACCTTGCGCCCCCGGTAGTCTTGGAGGCGGATGGGCCCGAGGGTGCTCGGGAGGGTGAAGTCGGGGGCAGGGTCACCGACCTGGGGCATGGGTCTCTCCTTGCGGGTTGTGCAAGCGGAGGGCGATGGTGGCCAGGCGCTGGCCGAGGCGACGGGCCTGGGCCAGGTCCTCCTCGGTGGCGTAACCGGCGGCGGTGGCACCGTAGTAGGAGCCCGAGCGCTCCATCTCTTTCGTCCAAGGCAGGCCCACCACCAACATCCCGCACGCCAGCATCCAGTGGAGTAAGGCCAGCAGGGTGAACTCCAGGCCGCTGTGGCGTCCCCGTCCCGCCACGAAGGCGGCGCCAGGTTTGCCCGCCAGGGAACCCTCCTCCCACAGATCGCCCTGCTCGTCCAGCCAGGCCTTTAGGCGTGCGGGGATACCGCTCCAGTTGGGACACCCCAGGGCGAGGGCATCGCAAGTCAGGAGGTCGCTCCGTTGAGCCTGAGCGACAGGGCGCAGGAGAGGCATCGCGCCGGGGACGGTGTGGACGCCTTGGGCAACGGCTTGAGCCAGGCGCACCACCTGGGTGCTGTGGCCGTCGTAAAGTATCAGGACAGTGATAGGCATAGGCGCTAAGGGTCGGAGCAGTCCCGGTAGGCCCCGCAGCGGGGGCAGACCAGTTTACAGTGCAGGGCGAGGGTGGGTGCCCCACAACGGTCGCAGGGGGGCGGCGCTAGACGCACTGGTGGTGCCTGGATGACCATCATACCCCCAGTATACTGCGCCCAGGTTAGTAAGTATACCCTGGTTCGGGTGTAGAGGTCGGCGTCGGGGTGGGGCGGGCACCCAGGGGTTGGCCGGCTGGCGACAGGACGAACCACACGTCCCCAACCCCCTGTCCCCGCGCCTCGCCGGGGGCGGTGTCAGCGGCGTAGTAGTAGAGGGGCCAGCCATGGTAGGTAACCTGAAGGGTGCCTTCCGGACGACGGGTGGTGCCCAAAAGGGCCGGGTTCAGGCCCTCACCTGCAACAGGGGGAGCCGTCGTGAGCAGAGGGGGCCACGCTCGGGCACAGGCGTCTACACAGGTGGAGGTGTTGGGCCGATCGTTGGTGAACAGGTACAGAGTGCGTCCTTGGGCGTCGGTGAGAATGCGCCCCAGTTGGGGGTGCAGGGAGGTTCGCACAACTGTCCCCGCAGGGGTGGGTGAAGGAGGTGGAGGTGGGGGCGGGGTCGGTGTGGCAGTGGGGGTGGGAGTGGGTGTCGGGAGCGGAGCAGGCGTGGGGCTAGGAGTAGGTGTAGGGGTAGGTGTTGGAGGTGGTGGGGCTGGTGGAGGCGTGGGCGGGGGGAGTGTGGGTTGGGCAGCAGGGGCCGGAGGAGATGTCGGGGTGGGGGACAGACCCCGACAAGCCACAAGGAGAAGGAGCACTACCAGGAGAAGCCCCAGGAAACGCAGGAACACCTTTTCCCCTTTTGCTTTAATTTTACTGGAGCGAATGCACCGGGGAGAGGGGCGATTGGGCTACCGGTGCGGGAGGCTAGCGACGCAAGAGTTCAGCAGCCAGCACCAGAGGGCCGCTGGGGGAAACGCTCCCTTGCACCGGCTCAATGGTCACCCGCAGACCGTCAAAGGTGGTCAGAGGTTCCCGCGGACGCACTAGCAACTGGGCCCACCCCGATTCGTCCACGGTAAAGGTACCTCCATCTATGCGCATATCCCCTCGGGTGAGCCACACCTGGTAGACCTGAGCGGGCGGTAGGGGATCCAGACCGATGACCACCAGGATGGCTACCCCCCACTCGGGAGGAGCCATGAGCATCCCGTAAGCGGTGGGGGCGGAGGAGGTGCCCCGCACCCACACCACCCGCATGTCCGGGGCTGCACTCCAGTAGGCCAACTGGCGTAGGTCGTGTAAGGAGCGGGAGAGAGACTCGGTGCGGTAGTCCTCTTTTGCCTGCATGGCCATCAGCACGGAAGCCAGGTGCCCTAGGCGGTCATCCTGACGAGCCTCTGTGGTGTGGAGGGCCTGAAGGAGCCTTTCTACCTGGGCCTGCTGACGGGCCAGGGCGCGCTCCAGGTGCATGTGGCGGACGAGGCTCCATGCCCACGCTCCGACCAAGACCGCCACGGCGACAGCGATGGCCCCCACAAGAACCCATCCCATGTGTCCGTCCAAAGACAGCACCTGTCTTTCCGCGCGTGGGACGGGCGTCCCCAGGACACGCTCCAACACCCTGCCCTTGAGGTCAGCGGGAAGGGGGTGATGCCCGGCCGTTGTGGAGAGCCAGGCGGCCCCCTCCAAAAAGGGTTGGGCCTGGTAGGCGCACCGGGCGCAACGCTGCAGGTGGGAGTCCACAGCACGCCACATGTTCGGCTCCAGAGCCGATACTGCATAGGCGGGGAGAAGGTCTTGTACCTGATGACAGTTCATGCTTCCATTCCCATTCCGGGGCCCAGAAGGGAGCGAAGTTTCAGAAGCCCCAACCGGATGCGGGTTTTGACCGTGCCCAAAGGAATACCCAGGCGTTGAGCGACCTCTTTCTGGGTGTAGCCATGAAAGTAAGTGAGCAGGAGAACCTCACGCTGGGAGGGGTCGAGGAGTTCCAAAGCCTTCAACAGGCGAGCCCCACGCTCACGGGCGATGGCTTCGTCCACGGGATCGTCCGGGGGCTGGTGGGGGATGGAGCGTGCGGGAAGGGGGGTGTCAGAGTCTATGGTTCCCTCCCGTCGGCGCTTCCGCAGGAGGTCTATTGCCCGATGGTGGGCGATGCTCAGCAGCCACAGACGGGGGCTTCCTCGGGCCTCGCTGTAGGTATGGGCCTTCTGCCACACGGCGAGGAACACCTCTTGCACCACCTCCTCGGCCGCCCCCGTGTCTTGCAGCACGCCGTAAGCCACATTGAACACGGCCCGGGCGTAGCGGTCGTAAAGGGTCTCCAACCCCTCCTCACGACCCGCGGCGACCAGAGCGAGGAGGTCCAGGTCGCCCAACTCCCGGTATGCCACGCCACCATCCTGGGGCGGCGCACCATGCCAAGATATATTACGAAAAGCGTTGCCCTGCGGATCTGCGGCCGTCCCCTGCGGGTATTCTACTTCCTCTCAAGGGCGGGGGCAAGCGGGGGTATGGGGCTCCCCAGGCCTTGCACACGGGGGCGCAAGGCGCTACCATAGTATACAGCGCTGGGGGATCGTCTAGCGGTAGGACGGCAGACTCTGGATCTGCTAGCCCTGGTTCGAATCCAGGTCCCCCAGCCATTTTTATTTGATGGCGATGGCGTTGGCCGGCGAGCCGACGCCCCCTGGCAGGTGCAAGGGCACCGCCACCACCAGAAAGGCGTAGACCCCATCCCGGGCGCAGTCCTCCGCCAGGGCATCCAGGTCCCAGAACTCCCCCAGGGGCATCCCCAGCAGGGGGATGAGGCGTCGGTGCAGAAAGCCCACCTCCCGGCGCACAGGCAGGCTTTCTACGGCCACATTATCCGCCGCCACCAGCGCAATACGGTGGTCCCACAGCCAGGCAGCCATCTCCAGGCTGGCATCCAGGCCGGGCGTGGCCAGGGTGTTGTCCAACATATTCCCTATGGTGGCGCGTTCCCCTTCGGCCAGGGAGAGATACCAGCCCAGCCATCCCGTCCGCACCAGCAGGATGTCGCCCTCCTCCAGGGCGACGGATTGGGCACGGGCGGTGGCCTCCAGGTGCTGGGGGAAGATGGGGAAGGTCTGGCGGGGGTCCAGGGGACGGCCCTGCTGGGCCATCCAGCGGGCCACATCCAGGAGCACCCCCCGTCCCACGATGCCGTGGCGTGCCCAATGTTCTATCCCCAACGCCCCGCGGGCGATGTCCTCATCCTGGCGGCCGCCGTAGAAGCCGAACTCCCGGTAACGGATGTGACGCAGGCCATCTATCTGGGTGGAGAACTGGGGGTAGAAGTTGTCCAAGACCTCGTCGCGGGCGTTGCGGTCGGGGGAGAAAAGCGTGTGGCGGTAGCGCTGCCGCCCCGGCACAAGGGGGGGATGGGGCTGGTTGAGGGGAAGGGATAAGTTGAACACCTGTCCCCGGCGGACCAGGCCGACGGCGCGCCGCACCCGCTCGGGCGTAAGGAAGTTGATGGTGCCCAGTTGGTCATCGGGGCCGAACACGCCCCAGCAGTGGCGGTCGCCTGTGGCGGGGATGACGGGCAGCTCAGCATAGCGGGGAAGGGGCATACACACCTCCAGCGGCGGCCCAGGGGATAGGATAACGGACTCTGAAAGGCGGGGGAAGCGGTTCTCTACACAGGGGGTTAGGGAGGCATCCTGCTGAGGGCGATACGCCCCAGGGGGTTGATGACATCCCAGGCAGTGCCTCCATCAGCAGGCAGGGAACGGGCACCAGCCGGCGCGACACAGGGTCTATCCGTAGCCCCCGTTCCTCCAAGGTAATGGCTCCCAGCAGAGCATCCACGCCCTTATCCCCAAAGACCACGGGGGTTACCCCTTCCCGCCTCTCCACGCGCCCCCGAGACCACCCGATGTCCCTTTTCACCTGGCGTCCATCGGCCAGAAGGAAGAGGCCTTGTGTGTGGCGACGGACGCCTAGGTGCTCCAGGGCGGGGCAGGGCACCAGGGTGTGGCTAGCGGGTGTCCGCTAGGGGCAAATGGGGCAAGATGCGTGCACCCGACGGGTCACCCACCTCTAGGGTTACCCGGAAAGGCCCCATTCCACCTATCCTCCAGGTCAGCCCAATTTTTGTCGGGCACCATTGGCCCAAAAGGGTGTCACTTCTGTGCCTGGATGGGGGGCCGGGCGGTTACCCGCGTGATGATCAAGTTGTCCTTTGGAGGCGCAGGCTCCCGTAGCGCCATCGGCCCCTGTGCAGTCTACCCCCTGGGCAGGCCCAGTCCCCGCAGGGCGATGATGTTGCGCTGAACCTCGTTAGTGCCCCCGGCGATGCTAACCGAGAAGCCGGCCAACCACGCCCTCTGCACCCGCCCTGCCAAGGGTGCCCACTTGCTCTGGGTGGTCAACTGCCCGTATAGGCCCAGCACCTCCATCGCCGTTTGGAGCATGCGTTGGTTCCATTCCGCCCCGAACACCTTGATGATGGACGCCTCTTTATTGGGAACGATCCCCCTGCTCTGCACCCAGGCGGTATAGTAGGCGAGCCACCGCCCGACCTGATACTCCACCTCTATCTCAGCCAGGCGGTTGCGGATACGGGGGTCGCTGGTGAGGGGCTTACCGTTGACCTTCTGCTCGCGAGCGAAGGCCAACACCTGCTCCCACAGGGGGCGATACTGGGCGATGCGCTCTATCCCCGAACGTTCAAAGTCCAGGTTGCTGGCCACCACATACCAGCCCCGGTCCTTCTCCCCCACCATGGCCGTTTTGGGCACCCGCACATTGTCAAAAAACACCTGGTTGAAGGAGTGGACGCCGGCCATGTTGATGATGGGGCGCACCGTCACACCAGGCGTCTTCATGTCCACGATGAAGACGCTGATGCCCCGATGCTTGGGGGCGTCGGGATTGGTGCGGGTGGCCAGCCAAATGTAATCCTGCAGGTGGGCGTAGGAGGTCCAGATTTTAGAGCCGTTGATGATGTAATCGTCGCCATCTTGCACGGCGCGGGTCTGCACAGAGGCCAGGTCAGATCCCGAGCTGGGCTCGCTGTAGCCGATGCAGAAGCCACACTCCCCCCGCACGATGCGGGGCAGGAAGAACCGCTTCTGCTCCTCGGTGCCGAACATCATGATGCTCGGCCCCATCTGGCGGTCGGCGAAGTGGTGGTAAGCGATGGGTGCGGCTGCCAAAAGCATCTCCTCAAGGTAGATGGTGCGCTCAATGTAGCCCAAAGCCTGGCCCCCGTACTCTTTGGGCCAGGCCAGGCCGATCCACCCCTTCTGCCCCAGTTTGCGGGAGAACTCTCGGGAGAAGCCCTCCCCGCCTGCGGCCACATACTGCTGGCGCATCTCGGGGGTCAGTTCCTGGGCAAGCCAGGAGCGAATTTCTTGCCGAAAAGCCTCCTGCTGGGGGGTGAAGCGGAAGTCCATGGGCACCTCCTTACTCGCGGGGCTCAGCTAAGGTCAGCAGACGGCGCGGGGTGTGGACGAGGATAGTCTCTATCTGCTCCTCCGTAAAGCCCCGCCGGCGCATAGTGGGGACGATGTGCTCCAAGATGTAGCCATATCCGTGCCCGCCGTAGCGGGCCAGGCGGTGTTTGGTGCAGATGTCGTGGGCGATGACGATCCGCTCGCCCAACCCTTGGCTCACGCACCAGCGGATGGTCTCTAAGCGTTGGGCGTCGCTGGGCATGTCCACCGCTGGGTTGAGGGGGTAGTGCCAGGTCTCCTGGCCGAAGAGGTCCCATTCCAACACGCACCCCGTCTGGGCAATGCGCAACAAAGTGGAGCGATGAAACACGGTACGGTCGAGGTGTCCCATGACTACCCGCGTCAGGTCGGCCCCCGCCTCCTGCAAAACCTGCAGGATTTCCCACGGGGCCTCTTCGGCACGGCCGGGGTGAATCAGGAGGGATGCCCCGGTGCGCCGTTGGGCGCGGGCGGCGGCACGCAACACCATCCGCTCCCGCGGGTGCAAAGGCCAGGAACACCCTATCTCCCCAATAATTCCCGCCTTCACCCCCGTGTCGCCCACACCCGCGGTGATATCACGCACCATCTCCTCGGCCAGGGACGCCTCGGTGCGGGCGTCCATGTCCGACGGGTGGGCGGCGGCCACATAGTAGCCGGTGCCCATAACGATATGCAAACCGGTGGCCCGGGCGACGCGGGCGAGAGCGAGGGGATCCCGCCCCAGGCCAACGATCGTCGCGTCCACGATACAGGAGCCCCCCGCCCGCTGGAAGCGCCGGGCTTCGGCGATGGCCGTCTCCTCGTCCCAGAGGCGGAGGTTGTCCAGGTTGCTGTTCCAGTGCAGGCGCACCCAGCCCAGGTTTTCCAGGGACACCGGGGCATAGGCCAGGGCCAACTGGGACGCTTCAGCAGGGGGCTGGAACACCACGCCGAAGTCAATGAATAGGTGCTCGTGGGTGAGGGTGGGGCCGATAGCCTCGGGCGCCACAGGGCCAAGAACGGTTTGCACCTTGCCGGTGGAGGGGGGTGGCATGGGGGTCTCCTGGCTCGTGTGCTGGGAATCAGGAGGGTGTGCCGACGGGCTGTCCCTGCTCGGCCAGCAGTTTGTGCACCTCCTCCATCAGGGCCGAGAGCATCTGGTCAGCTCCCACCACCCGCACCTTCTGCCCCTTACGGAAGATGACGGCCCGCCCCGCCCCTGCAGCGATGCCCACATCGGCATCCTTAGCCTCCCCCGGCCCGTTCACCTCGCACCCCATGACGGCGACGCGGATGGTGGCGTTGAGGCCCTTGATCAGGGCATCTACCTCGTTGGCCAGGCGCACCACATCCACATCGGCTCGTCCGCAGGAGGGGCAGGCGATGAGGGTTACCCCCTTCTGGCGCAGGTTCAGGGACTTGAGGATCTCAAACCCTGTGAACACCTCCTCCCGTGGGTCGCCGGACAGGGAGACGCGGATGGTGTCGCCGATGCCTTCGTAGAGCAGGTACCCAATGCCCACTGCGCTCCGGATGGAGCCCGCCTTGACCGTCCCCGCTTCGGTGATGCCCAGGTGAAGCGGGTAGGGCACCAACTTGGCGATGCGCCGGTAGGCCTCAATGGTGGTGGGCACATCAAAAGCCTTCAGGGAGATTTTGATGTTGTCAAAGTCCATATCTTCCAGGATTTGAATCTCCCACAGGGCGGTGGCGACCATGTGGTCGACCACACTGTATTCCCCGGGCTTGGCCTCGCCGGCTTTGGGGAGACGGTTGACCATATCGTAGACCCGGGAGAAGCCCCCGCTCTTGCCTATGGCCCCCACCGGGGGCAGGCTCCCGAAGTTCACCCCCACGCGGATGGGGATGCCCCGCTCCTTGGCCGCTTTGACCACCTGACGCACCTTATCGGCGTCCCGCAGGTTGCCAGGGTTGAGGCGCAGGCCGTCTACCCCGCTGGCGATGGCCTCCAAGGCCAGGTGGTGATGGAAGTGGATGTCGGCGATGATGGGGATTTTCACCTGGCGTTTGATGTCGGCCAGGGCACGGGCCGCCTCCAAGTCGGGCACGGCGCACCGCACGATCTCGCACCCCACGTCCTCCAGTTCCTTGATTTGGCGCACGGTGGCGGCCACATCGCGCGTGTCAGTCTTGGTCATGGACTGGACGGAGATGGGGGCATCCCCCCCGATCTTGACGGGGCCGACCCACAGAGGCTTGGTGACACGGCGTGGCTTCATGCTGCCCCCCACCTAAAAGTTCTGTTCTCTGTCAACGGGAGATTTGCCTGCGGTGCCCTGCTGCGGCAATGGTGATAAGACGCTTCCGGGCGTCCACCATGTACCGCACACGGTCATCTCCAATACGACGGCGATATTCCTCACGTCCTGATAGGCGCTGGACGCTCCAGGATGGGGATTGTCTGCGAACGCCCATATGCGTCTTACCCATCCCTGGAAAACTTTGTGAGTATGGGGATGCGTTTCTCGGCGCTGGGAAGAATCACCATTTTGTCGGCCAACTGGACTGCACGGGTTTTCCGCCAGGTATTCCTCAAAGGGATACCCCGTCTCCTGTGCCCGCCCTCTGATTATAGCCACGTTTAGGGGGCCTTCTGCCACCTCCGGGGCGTCCAGCACTGTCTGCAACAACTCCCCCTTCCCCCGTCGGGGGAATGAGGAGACGGCCGGGGAGAACACTTTATTGGGGGCAGGTGTCGTCTTCACGGGCCTTTCCTCGGCAGGTGCCAGGTTGCCCCTATCGTCAAAAAGGGTACAGAAACCGTCAGATGCACCTCTTGTGGCGGGAAAGGGGGTAGGGGGAATAGGGGAGGAAGGTTGAAAAAGCACATGGCTTGTCTCACCTTCTATTTTACCGTATCAGGTTCTCGCCCCGCAGCAAGCGGACGATGTCGAAGTAACTGACGATAACGATGAACAGCAGGAGCACAATGAAGCCGATGAAGTGCACCAACCCCTCCCTCTGGGGAGAGATGCGCTTTCCCCGACGCACGAACTCTATGGCCAGGAAGAGCAGCCGGCCCCCGTCCAGCATGGGGATGGGAAGCACATTGAGAATGGCCAGGTTGAGGCTCAGCAGAGCCGTCCACTGCAGCAGGGCCATCCACCCCAACTGGGCTACCTCCCCGGTGGCTTGGGCGATGCCGATAGGGCCGGCGAACTGGAAGGAGGACCCGCCGATGATGGCACGGATGACTTCGTTGCGGAACAGGATGAGCACCTCCCACAGGCGCACTGCCCCCAGAGGCACGGCCCTCCAGAAAGGTTCGGAGCGTTGGACTACTTGGGGTTCCCACACCCGCACCAGGATACCCGTGGGGCCTTGTCCTTCGGGGAAACGCCAGCGGGGGGTTACCACAGTGGTGAAGCGCTCCACCTTCGCCACGGGGGGGCGTCCGCCTCCGAACTCCCCACCCCCGCCGATGGGTTGGGTGAGCAAATAGGTGGGGCGCTCTACTTCCCATACCGTCGGACGCCCCAGGTTGAGGCGCACCAACCGTGACAGGTCGCCATTGTTGCGGATAGGGTGGCCATCAATGGAGAGGATGATGTCCCCAGGCTTCAGGCCAGCTTTGGCGGCTGGGGAGTCAGGAGCCACGGAGACCACAGCCACCTTCCCCTGCACTTCGGGGGTGGGCACCATGAAGAGGGCTGAGAAGATGACCAGGGGCAAAAGGGCGTTCATGGCCGAGCCGGCGATGAGGATGGTGAAGCGGGTGAGGATGCCTTTGCTGGCCAGACTGCGAGGCGAGGTGGGAGCCTCCTCCCCCTCCAGGCGCACGAACCCTCCCAGGGGCAAGAGGTTCAGGGAGTAGAGGGTCTCCCCCCAGCGGATGCCGACCAGGCGCGGGGGGTAGCCGATGCCGAACTCCAACACCCGCACCCCAAACAGACGCGCTGTCACGAAGTGCCCCAGTTCGTGCACCAGGATGAGCACGGCCAGCACACCGATGAAGATCAGGATGGTTACTGCGACACCCATGGCATCTGTGCTCCCACCACCCGATGCACCTCGCGCCGTGCCCATGCGTCGGCCTGCAATAGGTCGTCCACCGTGGGATTGGACACGGGGGAGTGGGCCTCCAAGGCGTGGCCCACCAGACGGGGAATATCGGTGAAGGCGATGCGCCGTTGCAGGAACAGGTCCACGGCCGCCTCATCGGCCCCGTTGAGCACCGCGGGGTAGGAGCCTCCCCGCTTGGCTGCCTCCAGGGCAAGGGAGAAACAGGGGTAGCGCGCCGTGTCCAAAGGCTCAAAGACCAGGGTCAGGGCCGTGCGGAAGTCCAAGCGAGGTATGGCCGCATTGGGCATGCGCCGAGGGTAAAAGAGGGCGTACTGAATGGGCAGGCGCATGTCGGGCACGCCCAGTTGGGCCTTGATGGAGCCGTCGGGGAACTCCACCATGCTGTGGACGATGCTCTGGGGATGCACCACCACCTCTATCCGCTCCCACGGCATTCCGAACAGCCAGTGGGCCTCAATGACCTCAAAGGCCTTGTTCATGAGGGTGGCCGAGTCTATGGTAATCTTTTTGCCCATCTTCCAGGTAGGGTGGCGCAAAGCCTCTTCAGGGGTAACCGAGGGCAACTCGTGCAGGGGGCGGGTCCGCAAGGCCCCCCCCGAGGCGGTCAGGATGAGGCGGGTGGGGGTCTGCTCCTCCCCTACCAGGCATTGCCAGATGGCGCTGGGCTCGCTATCGATGGGGAGAATGGGCGTTTGATACCGGGATGCCTCGGCCATCACGAACCCGCCGGCGGCCACAATGGTCTCCTTATTGGCCAAAGCCACTGGGATGCCCCGACGGATGCTGGACAGGGTGGGCTTTAGGCCCGACAGGCCCACTGTGGCCACCACCACCAGGTGCACATCGGGGAGGTCGACCAGGGCGTCCAGGGCATCTACACACGCCGTGCCTGGGGGGAGGATGTCTTTGGGGAGGCTCTCACCACACCACACCGCTTGGGGACGGGTCTCCCACGCTTGGCGTACAAGAAGGTCGCGGTTGGAGTTGGCGGCCAGCCCCCGCACCTGGAACTCGTGGGGAAAGGTGCGGAGGATTTCCAGGGTCTGTTGGCCGATGGAACCGGTGGAGCCCAGAATAACGATGCCCTTCACCCCAAGTCTACCCTCGCATACCGAGCCATCCCACCCCATAATACACGACGGGGAGCACAAAGACAACGGAATCCAACCTATCCAGCACGCCCCCATGCCCTGGCAGTATGTGTCCGCTGTCTTTCACCCCCGCCGAGCGCTTCAGCAGGGACTGGGCCAGGTCACCCACCTGGGCCAGGATGCCGACTGCCAGCCCGCAGGCGATGGCCAAGCCCCAGGAGAGGGGCAGGCCCAGAAAAGCGTCCAGCAGGAGGGTTGCCCCCACTCCGCCAGCCAGACCGCCCATGGCGCCCTCCCAGGTCTTGCCCGGGCTAATGGCGGGTGCCAGCCGATGCCGCCCCAGGAGGGTGCCCACCCCATAGGCCGCAGTGTCCACGGCGAAAGTGGCCAGAAGGGCCAGGAGGAGCCACTCCCGCCCCTGAGGGAGGGCGCGCAGGGGCAGGGCGAACGCCACCAGCCCCCCCGCATACAGGGCACTGGTCACCGTTCCCGCTCCGTCGGCCAGGGCGTTAGCCTGTCCCCTCCGCAGGAGCAGGGCGGCGAAGGTGGCCAGCACCATACCGCTCACCGCCCCAGGATGAAAGGGATTCCCCAGAGAGGCGCACGCCACCAATCCCGCTGCGCTTGCTATCCCCAAAGGTTCTACAGGGCGCAGTCCAGCCGAGCGGCAGAGGCGCAGGGCCTCCCCCGTGCCGATAAGGGCGACAAGGCCCACGAGTATGTCCAACCACGGTTGTCCCAGCCAGATGGCCCCCACCACTATAGGCAAGCCTACGGCTGCGGTCGCCAGGCGGCGAACAAGGTCCTTGTGATGGGGCGAGGGCATGCGGTTGTTTCTCCCCAAGGTTGTGCCGATGATACCGCATCGGCAAGGCCGCACCTTTACACCTCTGGTTGACCCTATGGGGAAGGCGAAGAAGCGCAATACACGGGTGAGGGCGTGGCTCCGCCCGTGGCCTACGCTAAGGGCGCGATGCTCCGTTAGGGGAGGGGGGGAGGCCCCCGTAACGGCGCTGACGATGGGCGTAGGCCTCCAGGGCGCGGGCCACCTCCTCCTCGTTGAAATCGGGCCACAAAGTGGGAGTGAAGTAAAACTCGCTATAAGCCGCTTGCCAGAGGAGGAAGTTGGAAAGGCGCTGTTCTGCGGCGGTGCGAATAATCAGGTCCGGGTCTGGCAGGTCAGCGGTATACAGGTAGCGGGCGAACAGCACCTCGTCCACCTGCTCCGGGGGAATCCCGTCCTGCACGATGCGGCGCACGGCGCTGACGATTTCGTCCCGCCCCCCGTAGTCCAAGGCGACCGAAAGGGTGAAGCCATCGTTGTGGGCGGTGAGGGCCAGCACCTCCCGAATGGCCTGTTGCAGGGAGGGGGGGAGGCGATCCAGCCGCCCCAGGTGGCGGATACGCACCTTCTCTTTATGCAGGGCTTTGCCCTCCCGTTGGATGGTGGCTTCCAACAGGTCGAGGAGGCCTTGCACCTCCTCTTTGGGGCGCGACCAGTTCTCGGTGGAGAAGGCGTAGAGGGTGAGGTAACGCACGCCCCTGTCGGCGAAGGCCTGAACCACGCGTCGCACATTCTCTGTGCCGGCACGGTGGCCCTCCAAGCGGGGGAGGTTGCGCTGGGTTGCCCATCGCCCGTTGCCGTCCATAATGATGGCCACATGGCGGGGAATAGGCTGGGAGCCGTTAGTGCGGATATTCGGGGATGGTCGAGCCTGGGTTTGCATCCTCTCCTGCTTTAGCCGGCCAGGATCTCCTTTTCCTTCTCCTGGCCCAGGGTATCCATCTGGCCGATGTAGGTGTCGGTTAACTTTTGCAGGCGCTCCTGGGTGCGGCGGCTATCGTCCTCACCCAGTTCCTTGTTACGCTCCATACTACGGATTTTTTCTAAGGCATCCCGGCGGATGTTGCGGATGGCGATGCGCCCCTCCTCTACCTTTTTGTGGACAAGGCGCACCAGTTCCCGCCGCCGTTCCTCGGTAAGGGGGGGGATAGGCAGACGCAGGACCTGACCGTCGTTGGTGGGCGTAATACCCAGGTCGGAGTTGAGGATGGCCCGTTCAATGAGGCGCAGGGTGTTTTTGTCCCAGGGTTGGACAATCAACAGGCGGGCATCGGGGGCGGTTACCGTGGCTAGTTGAGTGATGGGTGTGGGAGTGCCATAGTAGTCCACTGTGATGCGGTCCAACAAAGCGGGGTGGGCCCGTCCCGTGCGCATGTTCTGGAGTTCCCTGCGCAACACCTCGACGGCCTTCTTCATGCGGTTTTCGGCGTCGGCCAGGATGCTGTGGGTGGTCATGGTGTGCTCCCAGGCAGGGACTGCCGGGGAAGGAGGCTCTCTTCGGCGATAAGGCTCCCCACCCGTTCTCCATTGAGGATACGCAACAAAGCATCGGGATGGAAGATGTCAAAGACCACAATGGGGAGGCGGTTGTCCATGCACAGGGAGAGGGCGGTGCTGTCTATTACCTCCAGGCGTCGGTTGAGCACTTCCAGGTAGGTCAAGGTCTCCAGTTTACGGGCCTGGGGGAACAGGCGGGGGTCGGCCTCGTAGACTCCGTCCACCCCATACTTGGCCATCAAAAGCACTTGAGCCCCGATCTCACAAGCCCGCAGGGCGGCAGCGGTGTCGGTGGTCATGTAGGGGTTGCCGGTGCCGCAGGCGAACAGCACCACGCGTCCCTTCTCCAAATGGCGTATGGCCCGCCGGCGGATGAAGGGCTCGGCAACGGCTTGAATAGTGATAGCACTCTGGGTGCGGACCACGCTCCCCAGGCGTTCCAGGGCATCTTGCAGGGCCAAGGCGTTGATGAGGGTTGCCAGCATGCCGGCGTAGTCGGCGGTGGCGCGGTCCATGCCTTGAGTGGCGGCTTCAGTGCCCCGCCAGATGTTGCCCCCGCCCACCACGATAGCCATCTGCACTCCGAGGGTGTTGGCGCGGTGCACCTGCTCAGCCACATACTCCACGGCTTTCCAGTCAATGCCGAAGCCCTTCTGGCCTTTGAGGGACTCGCCGCTCAGTTTGAGGAGGGCGCGGGTGTAGCGGAGGGGCATGGCTCCTACTCGCCGAGGGCGAAGCGGGCGAAGCGCCGTACCCGCACGTTCTCCCCGGTTTTGGCGATAACCTCGTTGATGCGGTCTTGCACGGTGCGTGTGGGGTCTTTGATGTAGGGCTGGTGCAGAAGACACACCTCCGAGGGCGGAGCCGTCTCTCCGGGGGGCATGTCCTCTTTGGAGAGGTATTTGGGGGACATGGCAGCCACTTGCATCGCCAGGTCGTGGGCCAGGGCCTGGAACACTTCGGTGCGAGCGACGAAGTCGGTCTCGCAGTTCACCTCCACCAACGCCCCGATGCGCCCGCCGCTGTGGATGTAGGCGTCCACGAGGCCCTGGCGGGTCTCCCGATGGGCTAGTTTGGCGGCGGAGACGGCCCCTTTGGCGCGGAGGATAGCCTGGGCCTTTTCCATATCGCCGCGGGCCTCCTCCAAGGCTTTCTTACAGTCCATTACACCAGCGCCCGTTAGGGCGCGCAGGGCTTTCACGGCATCCACGGTGATCTCTACCACGGTGCACCTCTAGGAGGTAGGTGTCGGGGGGGCCTGGCTCTCAGCCATGCCCTGGGCTGGGGCCGAGTCGTCGGCCTGCAAGTGCGCCGCCTCCTTGTCGGCGGCTGCTTCAGCTTGGTAGCGGGCTTTGCCCTTGAGCACCGCATCGGCGATGCGGCTGGTGATCAGACGGATGGAGCGGATGGCGTCGTCGTTGCCCGGTATGGGGTAGTCCACCAGGTCCGGGTCTGCATCGGTGTCAATAAGGGCCACGATGGGGATACGGGCTTTTCGGGCCTCTTGCACGGCGATGTTCTCGTGGCCGATGTCCACGACATACACGGCGTCTGGAAGGCGGGTCATGCCCTTGATGCCGCTGAAATATTTCTGCAAACGGCGCAGTTCATCCTCCAGACGGCTGGCCTCTTTTTTGGGGAGGTGCTCAAAGTAGCCGGCGGTCTTACGCTCTTCTAACTGGCGCAAGTAGTCCAGACGGGTAGAGATGGTGGCCCAGTTGGTGATGGTTCCCCCCAGCCACCGCTGGTTGACATAAAAGGCCCCGCACCGTTGGGCTTCGTTGGCGATGGCTTCTTGGGCCTGTTTTTTAGTGCCCACGAACAGGATCGTGCCGCCCCGGGCGGCTAGGTCCTCCACAAAGGCGCAGGCCTTTTCCAGTTGCTGTAAGGTCTGCTGCAGGTCAA
This sequence comes from Dehalococcoidia bacterium, assembly GCA_025060295.1. Classification (NCBI taxonomy): domain Bacteria; kingdom Bacillati; phylum Chloroflexota; class Dehalococcoidia; species Dehalococcoidia bacterium. The sequence goes on from JANXCH010000023.1 coordinate 78,918, forward strand.
TGATGTGAATGCCGTTGCGCTGGGTATAGATGAACCGCCGCATGCGGGGATGCCAGCGACGGGTCTGGTGGCCGAAGTGCACCCCAGCCTCCAGGAGTGCCTTCATACTCATCGGCTCCTCGGCGGGACTGGGATGGTCTATCACCGTCTGTTCCATGCGCCTGCTCTCTCCCTCCTGCGCTGTGCGATGGGGCTACCCTTTCCTCCGGCGGGGGGGATGGCCCCTCTTGGGTTGACGACAGATCCTCGTAGGGAAGTATAACACGCCCTCTTGTGCTGGGGCAATCCCCATCAGGGATTGCTCTGGTGGCTTACCATAAAGATGGCGTATCATAGCCTTGTGTTCTGGAGAGGGCGAGGAACACGGTGGAGGCCGCAGCCGTTTTGCAGGCCATACAGAAGCAGGGCTGGTATCGGGGGCAGGTGGTGCATATCCAGATGCTCCCCCCGCGGGCTCCCCGTTGGGGGGTGGTGCCGCGCCCGATACATCCTGTGCTCCAGGGCGCTTTGGCGCGGCTGGGGGTGGAGCGCCTCTACACCCACCAGGTGGCGGCCCTTACCGCCGCCTGGGAGGGAAAACATGTGATAGTGGCCACGCCCACCGCCAGTGGGAAGAGCCTCTGCTACCACATCCCTGTGCTGGACTCCTTGCTGACCGACCGTTCTGCCCGTGCCCTCTACCTGTACCCCACCAAGGCCTTGGCCCAGGACCAACTGCGCACCCTTAAGGCCCTGGTGCCCACGGATGCGGGTATCGTCTACGGCATCTACGATGGGGATACCAGTGAGGCGGAACGGCTGGCCTTGCGCCGTTCGGCTCGCGTGCTCCTGAGCAATCCCGATATGCTCCACATCGGCATCCTGCCCAACCACCGGCGGTGGGCGCGCTTTTTGACAGGCTTGCGCTGGGTGGTGCTGGACGAGGCCCATGTGTATCGGGGGGTGTTCGGCTCCCATGTGGCCAACCTGATACGGCGTTTACGGCGGGTGTGTGCTCTGTATGGCAGTGCCCCCCAGTTCCTTCTGGCCTCGGCCACTTTGGGCAACCCCCAGGAGTTGGCGGAAACCCTCACCGGCCTGCCCTTCACCGCCATCCTGGAGGACGGTGCCCCCTTTGGGGGGAAGTGCTTTGTGCTGTGGAACCCGCCGGTGGTAGACGAGGCCCTTCAGAAGCGGGCCAGCCTCGTGGGGGAGGTGGCCCGGCTGTTTGCTTTTCTGGTGCAGGGGGGGTGGCGCACCCTGGCCTTTGTGCGGAGCCGTCAGGAGGCGGAGCGGGTCTATCGCTGGTGCCGGGACATACTGGCTGGAGACGCTCCATCCCTCCTCCCGCGCATCGCCCCCTATCGCGGCGCCTATTTGTCGGAGGATCGCCGGCGCATTGAGCGTGCCCTGTTCAGCGGGGAGCTGCTGGGTGTGGCCTCTACCAATGCTCTGGAACTGGGCATAGATATCGGCGACCTGGATGCCACCCTTCTGGGGGGCTACCCGGGAAGCATCACCTCCACTTGGCAACAGGCTGGGCGCAGCGGACGGCGGGGGAAGATGTCTTTGACCATCTTCGTGGCGCGGGATAATCCGTTGGACCAGTTCCTTATGCGGGAGCCGTCGTTCCTTTTCGGGCGTCCCCACGAGCACGCCCGCATCGCCCCCCACAACCCCTACATCCTCTCTGCCCACCTGCTGTGTGCCGCCTACGAGGCCCCCCTCACCGATGCCGACGCCGCCCTGTTCGGCCCTGCCTTCTTTAGCGAGCGGGTGGAGGCGTTGGCCGAGGCGGGCCTGCTCAAGCCCCAGGGGGGGCGCTGGCACTTGTCGCCCCACAAGAACTATCCCGCTGAAGAGGTGGACCTGCGCACCACGGGGGAACGCTCCTACTGGGTGGTGGAGGAAGGGAGCGGGCGTCTTTTGGAGAAGGGGATTGAGGAGGGCACCGCCTTCCGTCAACTGCACCCGGGAGCGGTGTATTTCCACCAGGGGCAGGGGTATCGGGTGAAACGCCTGGATGTGGAGGGGCGTGTCGCCTGGGTGGAGCCGACGGAGGTCTCCTACTATACCGAGGCCAGGGAAAATACTGAAACCCGTATCCTGCGGGTCTGGGAAGAGAAGCGCGCCCCGGCGGGCTCCCGGGTGTTCCTCGGGGAGGTGGAGGTTACCAGCCAAGTGGTAGGCTTCACCCGCCGCGCCTGGAACCGCGAGGAGCCCTTAGATGAGGAGTTCCTGGACCTTCCCCCCTTGCGCTTCCGGACGGTTGGTTTCTGGTTTGAGGTGCCCGAGGCCTTCTGGCGACGCATCCTTGCTGAGAAGCAGGATCTGGCGGGCGGTTTGCACGCCTGTGAACACGCCGCCATTGGCGTATTGCCGCTGTTCGCCTCCTGCGACCGCAACGACATCGGGGGAGTCTCCACACCTCGGCATCCGGATACGGGCGGGCCGGCCATCTTCATCCACGACGCCTACCCCGGGGGCATTGGCATAGCGGAGCACGGCTTCGCCGTGATAGAGGACCTGTGGAGCGCCACCCTGCGCACGGTAGAGGGGTGCCCGTGCGCGGAGGGGTGTCCGGGGTGTATCCACTCCCCCAAGTGTGGGAACAACAACCACCCCCTTGACAAAACGGTGGCGGTGCGTATTCTAAAATCTCTCCTCAATCTCCCCACCCACGGGGGAGCGTAGTGGGACACTGGGGGGCTCGCCTTCTCCGAGTAAAGGGGTAGAAACTGTCATCTGTCCCTGTCCGCGCCTGGGGTCTACCACCCCTGCCAGGGGCCGGGATGGGCCACAGGGCCAGGACGCCTGAGGAGGCTTTCTGGCCCAGTGTGTTCATCCGAGGGGGTGGGGGCCCAGGCTACAGCCCCTGTGGTGGCCTCTGCCCTTGGGGGGAAGGAAGCTCGGTATGTTGGGGGTCTTTCGGGTGTCCCGTCGGGTGGTGCGGGCCACTGGGGGCGTGGCGGCCAGCCTCTTTGGGGATTCCATGCTCTACGCCGTTCTACCTGCCCAGATGCCGGCTTTTGGTGTTTCCCCGGCAGTGGTAGGGCTGGTGTTGAGTGTGAACCGTTTCGTGCGCCTCTGGTCCAACGGTCTGGCGGCACGGGTGTACCTGCGGTTTGGATTGCAGGTGCCCTTCGCCATGGCCATTGCAGTGGGGGCGTTGACGACACTCCTTTACGGGGTCATCGCCGGCGCGAGCGCCTTCCTAGCGCTGCGTGCCCTCTGGGGGGTGTGCTACTCCTTCCTGCGTTTGGGGGGGTACTTGGTGGTGCTGGAGGAGAGCACACCTCGCAACCGGGGGCAGGTGATGGGCTTTTTCAACGGGGGGCAGCGGGCGGGGAGCATCGTGGGGGCCTTACTGGGGGGCATCCTTTTTGACCTGCTGGCGCGGGAGCGGAGTTTCCTGGTCATGGGGGTGCTCACAGCCCTAGGCCTGTTGCTGGTGGGCGGACTGAAAAAGCCGTCATTGCCCCTGGGGGATGACCCACTTCCCTCCCCTAGCAAGCCTGTCCCTGTGCGTCCCATCTCCTTGCGGGGCATCGGGGGGTGGTTCACTGGGATGCTGGCCCTGGACTTGCGGGCGCGCTCTAGGGATACCCACCGCCGCTGGCTGACCCTGTGCATCGCCCTGTTCTGCCTTACCTTTACTATGCAGGGGCTTCTGACGGCCACATTGGGCTACTACCTGCGCCAACGGTTGGGGGCAAATTTCACTGTTCCCGTGCTGGGGGTGGGGATTGCCTCGGTGTCGGCGGGGTTTTTGGCGGTGCGGTGGGTGGTGGACTTGCTGGGGCCGGGGTTAGGGGCGTTGGCTGACCGCTGGGGCCGTCGGCGTACCATAACGGTGTGTTTGCCCCTGCTGGCCGCGGGGATGCTGGCTTTGGCGTGGGTGCATCCAGTGGGGGTTGCCCTCGCCTTTCTGCCTCTAGTGTTCCTGACAGCTACCGCCTGCCAGGTGTGCTTGGACGCTTTGGCGGGGAACTTCGCTCCCCGAGACCTACGCCCCATGCTGTTAGGGCGTTACACCACCTGGGCCGACCTGGGGGCGGCGGCGGGGCCCCTGCTGGGATATTTGGGACTGGTGCGGGCGTCTCTCCCCCTCCTCTATAGTGCGGCGGCGGTGCTCCTGCTTGTGGGGGTGGGACTGTTCGCCAGTAGCGCTTTCCGCCCGGAGCCTGCGGCGGTGGTACGCCAACCCCGCTCTCCTGCTGCCCCTTCGCCCTAGTCCCTTCGGGTTATCCCCTGGAGCAGGTCGCTTCGCCTTAGCACCCGCAGAAGGTTGCGGGTCGTGGTCAACGCCACCTCTTCCAAGGGAACACCTTTGATCTCGGCCAGTTTGCGAGCGATGAGAAGCACATCTTGGGGCTCTGTCCATTGCTCACGGCGCTTTTTGAAGGGCTGGGGGTAGGAGTCGGTCTCGACCACGAAAGCCGTCAAGGGGAGGGCGCGCACCACCTCCGCCAGATGGGGCAGACGCAGAAGGGGCTTAGCCAGGGAGATGTGGAAGTTGATGTCCAGACACGCCTGGGCGATGGACAGGTCGGCCTGGAAGTAGTGCATGGCACCCCCCACCTCCCACGCCTGCTCCTCCCGTAGGAGGCGGAGCACCTCCCAATGGGCATCCGGGTAACCAGGCAGTTCCCGCGAGTGGAAGATAATGGGCAGACGCAGGCGACGGGCCAGGCGAATCTGCTGGCGGAAGGCCTCGTATTGCCACGCCCGGTCGGGGGCGTCGGGGCTGAAGTCCAGCCCGATCTCGCTGATGGCCACAACTTTGGGACAGGAGCGGGCCAAAGTCTCCAACTGGGCCAAGTCGGCCTCAGTGAGGGGGGTGGTCAACTCCATCGGATGCACCCCCACACCGGCCCAGACCTCAGGGTAGGCTTCGGCCAGGGCGATACACCGTTGGGACGAGGCCAGGGTAACACCTGCCGCGATAATAAGCCCCACATCCGCCCGGCGTGCCCTCTCCAGGATGAGGGGGATTTCCTCGTCGGGGAACTGGTCCAGGTGGGTGTGGGCGTCGCACAGGAGGGGTGTGCTCATGCGTTGCGGTAAGTTATCCTTCGGGGGAAAGTCTCCAGGACCTCCACCGCCCCCCGAACCATGTCCTCCACAATCTGGGCGGCGGGCTTGCGCTCCTTGAGCATGCCCCCAATTTGGCCGGCGGCGTTAAACAGAAGGTCGTAGCGCCCCGCCCGCTCGGCCGCCTCCAGCAGGTCGGCCATTAGCAAGCCTTGCAGGGGCATGGGCAAAGGCTCCAGCCCTGACCGTTCCCAGGCTTCGGTGAGGGGGTTCTTCAGTAAGCGCGCTGTCTTTCCGGAATAGGCACGGCTGATGATGAAATCCTCGGAGCTGGACTGGAGGATGGCGTCTTGCATGGGGGGATAGAGGTCGCTTTCCAGGGCCACGAGGAAGGCTGTGCCCACCCATACCCCTTGCGCCCCCAGGGCCAGCGCCGCTGCCACCCCGCGCCCGTCGGCGATGCCCCCGGCCGCCAGGACAGGGGTGGGGGCCACCGCATCCACCACCTGGGGCACCAGGGGGAAGGTGGCGATGCGCCCCGTGTGCCCGCCGGCCTCATACCCCTGGGCGACGATGATGTCCACCCCCGCCTTGACCTGACGCAGGGCGTTGCGCACTGAGCCGGCCAGTCCAATGACCTTTATACCCGCCTCTCGTGCCAGGGGCACCACCCATGCCGGGTCGCCCAGGCCTGCGGCGAAGACGGGCACCTTCTCCTCCAGCACCACCTGCACCTGTTGGCGCACCCGCTCCACGCGCAAGGGTTCCTCTTCCCTATGCTCCAAGGGGGGGAGGTTGAACTCTTGCCACAGGGATTGCACGAAGGCGTAGTGGCGGGGATATTCCCGCTCTATCCAGGCCAGGGCTTGACGGCGGGTGGTCAGGCGGGTCGGCCCCGTTTCGGCCAGGCTCACAGGCAGGAGCAGGTCTACCCCGAAGGGCTTGTCGGTGAGGGCGCGCACCTGGCGGATGCGCTGACGAATCTCCTCGGGGGCGAGGCTGCTGGCCCCCATGACGCCCAGTCCCCCGGCGTTGGAGACCGCCGCCACCAGGCGGGGGGGAGTAACCCGCCCCCGCAGGGTGCCCATCCCCGCCATGAGAATGGGATAGCGGATACCCAAGAGGTCACAGATAGGGGTGTGGAGCACGGGGGTGCTCATACGCCCTCCCTTTGTGTGTAACGCGCCAGCCCCAGTATAGCGCTTACAACATCTTTTGGGCAGCGCGGCGCAGCTCAGCGCGGAAGTCGGGGTGAGCGATGGCGATGAGGGCGTCGGCCCGTTCCCGCAGGTTCTTTCCTAAAAGGGTGGCCACGCCATACTCTGTAACCACCGTATCGGCGAAGTAGCGGGGGATGGTTACCGCATCGCCCCCCTCCAGGCGGGGCACAATGCGGGAGACTGTCCCGTTGAGGGCGGTGGAGGGGAGAAGGGTGATAGCCCGCCCGCCCCGGGAATAGAGGGCGCCGATGTGGGTCTCCGGCTGGCCACCGATGCCGTTGATCATGCGCCCCCCGAAGACGCTCTCGCTGTTGATTTGCCCCGTGAGGTCAACGGACAGGGCGTTGTTAATAGCTGTCTGCCGATAGTTTTGGGCGATCACCCAGGGGTTGAGGAGGTATTCCGGCTCATACAGTTCAAAAAGGGGGTTCTCACGGATAATGTCCAGATCCTGGTCGTCGGAACCGCTCCACGCCACGGCGACGGCCCGCTCTTTGTGGATGGTCTTGCGCTTGCCGGTGATGACCCCTTCCGCCACCAAGCGGGCGATGCCCGGGGCCACCATCTCGGTGTGCAGGCCCAGGTCCACTTTGTCGTTGAACACCCCTAAGCGGGGCAGATAGGATGACGGGGTGCCGACACCGATCTGAATAGTGGCTCCGTCGGGGACGAGGCGTTTGACATGTTCGGCAATGGCCTTGGCCTCGGGGGGAGGCTCATCTAATCCCAAGTGTACCCGCATCACCGCCAGGTCTAGGGAGGCGAAGTAGGGCATCCAGGGGGCCAGGCGTGTGGGGCTCACCTGGGCAATGATGGCCTCCAGGGCCTGTCGGCGCTCCGGGGGGAGGGTGCTCACCGCCTGGAGCAACTGCTCCCGAGTCACCTGCGGGGGAGACACCTCCACCACTGCATCTAGACGGTCTACGGGAATCCAGCAATCGCCATAGACGGGTATCAGGTTGGGGTTCACCTCGGCGATGACGGTGCGCGCGCGGCGCACCAGCCCTTTTTTGAACCAGGCGTGGGCACCCAAGCACACCAAACCGTGCCGGTTGGGAGGCGTAACGGAGAGGAGGACCACATCAACGGGTTTGGCGTCGGGAGCGCGCTCGTCCAGTGCTTTGAAGCCCAGGGAGAAGGCGTTAGGGAAATAGGGCACTTGGCGGTTATCGGTGAAGGGGCGGGCTGTGTTGCCGATGAAGTTTTCTATCTCCACCTCCCAGGCCCCTTCCTGGCCGGCACGGGCGAGCCAGCCGGGGTCAAACTCGGGAGCGGAGAGGGTGAGGCGAATACCCGTGAGTTCGCCGGCCCGCCGCGCCAATGCGTAACACAGGAGACGGGGTTGGCTCCCCAGGGGGACAACCACACGCTCGCCGGGGCGCACCAGGCGCACCGCATCCTCAGGGGAGGTCAAGCGCCGACGGTAAATCTCCTGCCAGGACATGCCACCTGCCTGGGGCGGGTGGAGGGCACACAAAAGCCCTGGGTGACCTTTCGGTATACCCTGGTAGCCTACGCTGCCCTATGCGCCGTTCGGGTTCCAGCCGGAGCCTTTCCCCTACTGAGCGTTCGGTATGCTTTGGTCCGCCAGGTTTACCCTACTCAACCACCCAGGACACCTCTACTATAGGGGATGGGGAGGGATTTGTCAAGGGATTTTGTGCGGCTTTTTTCGTCAAATTCCTCCCTGTTTATGCCAGATGCAGAAAGCGCGCCGCGCGCAGCACCAGGGAGGGGAGGGGTTCCGCTTTGTGCAAAGCCCAGGCCACTAGGCCCGTTACCCCGACGGCCACGACCGCCCCTCCGATCACATCCAGGGGGTAGTGCACCCCGGCATACACCCGTGCCAAGCCCCACAGGGAGGCCAACACCAGGGCCAGCCCCCCCAGCGGACGATTGGTCCACAAAATGCCCAGGGCCAGGCCAAATCCCACTGCCGCCGCATTGGACGGGAAGGAGGAGTCGGTGGGTGGGTAAAACAGCAAACGCACCTCGTGCACATGGAAGGGGCGCAAGCGATAGAAATACTGGTTGAGGATGAGCACCACCAGGCTACTGCCGCAGGCCCCCAAAAGGCTTCGGAACACTGCTTTCTGATGGCGCTCGCGGCTGGCCACATCGCGCGGGGCGAACCACATCCCCAGCAGAAGCAGGGCCAGGGAGACCGGCACCAGGTAATCGCTGGCTAGGTACTGAGCCAGGCGGTCCACCCAGGGCCAGCGCCCTACCCACCCGTTGAGCCAGAGGACCAGTTGCGCATCCAGGGCCAGGAGCCTTTCCACCATGTGCCCAGAGACCTCCACAAGGCTTGCAGATAGGTGGCCTCCCGCAGGGCATCCAATCCCTCGGAGAGGGTGTTGCGGGGATGCAGGAAGCGGGCGTTGACAAGCGAACCGAAGAGGAGGGTGAAAGCCACGGCGCTGGCGGCGGCTAAAGTGAACAGCAAGGCCTGGGCGTTCCCGTCTAGCCCCCCGTGGGTATCAGGGATGTGACGGGGGCCGGGGGCAAAGAACCAGGCAAAGCCCAGGGCCACCAACCCCACACCCACCAGCGCCGACGACCACCGGCTCCGCAAGAACAGAATGCCCCACAGTCCCGCATAGGCTGCCGCCACTTGCACCACCCCCAGGCTGGACAGGAACACGAAGATGAAGTAATCTCCAGCGAGAGCGGGCATTGGGTTCACCTCTACGCCTTACTGCACGATCTCTATCCCCTTCCCCTGAGCTGGCAGCGGGTGGTGGGTGCGCACGGCGTGGGTAACCCCCACCAGGATGGGTATGCCGATGCTGAACACGACCGTTCCGACCGATGCCCCCGACCACCAGGCCAGCAGGGGCAGGGGGATGTAGACGAAAGCGAAGGAGACGGAGAGGCTACGGGTCAGGAAGAAGGGGATCAGGGCCAGGGCCACTAGGGGGAAGGTGGCTCGCGGGAGCACCGCCAGCAGGACCCCTAGGGCGGTGGCTGCACCCCGCCCCCCTTGCAGGCGCAGGAAGGCGGACCAGTTATGGCCGACCACGGCCACCCCCCCCGCCAGCATCTGCCCGATGGCGCTCCCCGTCAGAGCGTGGGCGAGCACAACGGCGGCTGCCCCTTTGCCCACATCCACCAGGGCCACCACCGCCCCGGGCAGGGGGCCCACCTCCCGCCACACATTGGCCGCCCCCGGGTTCCCGTCGCCTACCCGACGGATGTCTACCCCTTTGGCCAGACGCCCCGCCAGGTATGCAGTGGGGATGGAGCCTAACAAATAGGCTATACCCAGGGCTTCAAGCCACAGCCAAACGGACATCTTGCCCTCTAGCGCTTGGCCGTCTGCCCGGCGGGAACCGCGGGCACACACCAGTGCATATACTTGGGCACCCGCCCCCGAATAACCTTGAAGTAAAGATCCTGCAGAGAGCGGGTGATAGGGCCGGGGGCTTGGGCACCGATGGGGCGGTGGTCAATTTCCCCGACGGGGGTCAGGTGGGCTGCCGTTCCCGTCAGGAACACCTCGTCGGCCAAATAGAGTTCCGCCCGTCCGATGGGGCGCTCCACCACCTCCACGCCCAGTTCCTCCCGCGCCAGCTCAATCACGGTGTCGCGGGTGATGCCCCCCAAGATGTTGTTATACAGGGGGGGAGTGATCAGGCGACCGTTCTTCACCAGGAATATGTTCTCCCCCGACCCTTCGGCCACGTGCCCATCCTGGTTGAGCATAATCGCCTCATCGTAGCCACCCAATACAGCGTCCGTCTTAGCGAGAATGGAGTTGACATATAGCCCGGAGATCTTTACGCGGGGGGGGATCATGGTCTCGTCGATGCGTCGCCAAGAGGCGGTGATACAGCGCAGCACTCCCGCCTCTAGGTATTTGCCGAAGGGCACAGCCATCAGTGCGAAGTCGTCTTCCAGCTCGTGGAGTTTCAGGTTGGCCACCTTTTGGGCCGACTTGAAGGCCAAGGGCCGAATATACAAGTCCTCCCGCAGCCCCATGCGCTCCACCAGTTCCACCGTGAGGCGCACCAGGTCGTCGGCACTCCAGGGCAGGTGCATGCGCAGCACCTTGCACCCCTCCAGGAGGCGCAGGTAGTGCTCGCGGGGGCGGAAGATGTATACAACGCCGGCGTCGGGATTCCAGTTCCCCCGAATGCCTTCAAAGACGGCGGTGCCGTAATGCAGGGCGTGGGTCATAATGCCCACCTTGGCCTCGTGCACGGGGATGAACTTCCCCTGGAAGTAGCACAGCGGCACCGGCTCCATACCTCTGCCCTCCTGTGATCTGGGGGTGCTGTGCCATTATAGGCCTCCCCGAGGCTCTAGGGCAAGACCCGCCCGGGGGTTCAAGGCCCCCTTCCCCTTGTGGCGCCCAGCCTCTACCATGGGGGGCAACGGGGAATGGGAACAGTACTTTCCGCATGGGCAGCGGCCCAGCGGGCGGCTGAAGTGGCCGCCGAGAAGCAGGCCAGTGATGTGCTGGTGCTGGATTTGCGCCCCTTGCACACCTTCACGGACTTCTTCGTTCTGCTTACGGCTACCTCCCCGCCCCATGTGGAGGTTCTGGCCGAGGAGATCGAGAAGGCCCTGGGACAGGGCGGGCGTTCTCTGCTCCATCGGGAAGGGGAGGCCCGGTCGGGGTGGGTCGTCCTGGACTATGGCGACCTGGTGGTGCACTTGTTCTTGGACGCGCAGCGGGCCTTCTATCGTCTTGAGGAGCGGTGGAGGGGTGCGGTGCCCCGCCTCATTCTTCGGTAATCCACGCGTCCATGCTCCGGGGCCAGTCCAGAATCTCGTGAGGATGGAAGAACAGGGCACACTCCCTCTGGGCCGTCTCCACCGAGTCCGAACCGTGAATTAAGTTGCGTCCCGTGTCCAGGGCCAAGTCGCCCCGAATGGTTCCGGGGGCGGCTTGCTGGGGGTTGGTCTTCCCCATCAGGTCGCGCACAACTTGCACGGCCCCCTTCCCCTGCCACACCATGGCCACCACGGGGGCCGAGGTGATAAAGCGCACCAGCCCCGGGAAGAAGGGCTTGCCCACGTGCTCGGCGTAGTGGCGGCGGGCCATCGCCTCATCCATCTGCACCATTTTGATGCCCACCAGTTTCAATCCCCGCCGTTCCAGGCGAGATATAATCTCCCCAACCAGGCCGCGTTGTAGGGCATCGGGCTTCAGAAGCACCAGCGTGCGCTCTAGGGATGGGCTCACGGTGCACCTCCTGAAGGGGGTGGGCGTGTGGGCCCGATACTCGGGGGGCGCAAGTAGTGGGGTTGCAGCGTCGCCAGGTTGTCGGTGGCCCCTTGAGTTAGGCGCCTCTGCCCCAGGCGCGCCAGGGCTAAGGGGCGTCGAGTAGGCGGGGGGGTGGCCAGGAGGACTGCACGTCCCTGGAGGGCAGGGCGCATCTGCTCCCGATAGACCCACGCCCCCTCGCCACACACCACGCCCCCCACGGGGACCGCTTCCGCCATCTCCTCCACACGGCTTACCCGTTCCCCCTCGGATACCCCGTTGGGGGAGATGACGCCCCACGCCACAACACCCCGACCCAGGTCCAGCACAGGGCACAGGGGCACGCCCCAGGAGCCAACGGAGGCGGCCTCTACCTCCAGGGTGCTGATACCCACTATGGGACACCCTAGTCCCACTGCCAGGCCTTTACCAAACCCCAGCCCCACCCGCAGGGCGCTGAAACTGCCTGGCCCCAGGGCCACAACAATCCCTGACAGGTCTTTCAAAGTAACCCCCGCGCGCTCCAGGAGAACCTGGACGGCGGGAGCCAGTTCGGCCGAATGATTCTGGGGGGAGTGCCATACGATTTCCCAGCCCCGGTCCGGGGGCGCCAGCAAGGCCACTCCCGCCCAGCGGGTAGAGGTGTCTATGGCGAGGATGACCATGTTCGGGCACATGCCAGCAGATCCGGGTAGGCACGGGCGAGCCAGGCCTCGCCCCGCGTCCCCTCTCCGCTCAGGTGCAGAAGGCGAAGCGTCTCTCCCTCCCAGGTGAAGCGGACCAGCAGGTAGTCCTGGGGGAAAGCAGGCAAGGCCCGCTCTGCCCATTCTACCACCGTAACCCCGTCCTGGCCCACGAAGTCCTCCAGGCCCAGGTCCACTGCCTCCGGAACGCTCCCGATGCGGTAGAGGTCAACATGGTAGACGGGGAGGCGTCCTTGGTAGCGGTGCACCAGCACGAAGGTGGGGGAGCGGGCAGGTTCAGGCACCCCTAACCCCTGGCACAGGCCTTGCACGAGGGTGGTCTTGCCGGAACCGAGTTCCCCCATCAGCAAGAGCAGGTCGCCCGCCAGGGCATGCTTCCCCAGGATGGCACCAACTTCTCGGGTCGCCTCGGGACAGGGGGACGGTAGGGTTAGGGTTCTCATGGCCGGCGCAAGTGGTTCCACCCCCCGCTAGCCCATGGTACCTCCTCTCCCGAAGCCCGCACCACTCGTACCTTGCCGGGGGGGCCTTCCACGATTGTCCCGATGATCCCTGCCCCTGGGGGAAGACGGGGCAAAAGGCGTTCCACCAGGGCAGGGGGGCCTGTGAAGAGGAGTTCGTAGTCCTCCCCACCGCTGAGGGCCAGGCTCTCCGCCTCCTGGGGGAAGGCCTGACGCAGGGCGGGATGGATGGGAACACGGGGGAGAAAGATGAGGGCGGACACCCCGCTGGCCGTGCACAGTTTGCCCAAGTCGCCCAGAAGCCCATCGCTGATATCCATGGCGCAGCGGATTCCCTCCTGAGCCAGCAGGCGTCCCTCCGCCACCCGCGGCTTGGGGAGGTAGTGGGCTTCGTGCAGAGCGGCACGCACCTCCGCCGGGAGGGCGGAGGGCTGCTCCAGCAGGCGCAAACCCCCGGCCGACCCTCCCAACGGGCCCGTTACGGCTATGGCATCGCCAGGGCGGGCTGCAGAGCGCAGGAGCAGGGGCAGGTCAGTGACGCCCGTCATGGCCACGGTGAGGAACAGCACAGGCGAGCGCACGATATCTCCCCCAACAATCTGGGCACCGTAGTGGGACGAAGCCGCCAGCATCCCCCGATACAAGTCATCCACCCAGGTCACGGGCACATCCAGGGGCAGGCCCAGGGTGACCAGGGCATACTGGGGGACGGCCCCCATTGCGGCCACATCACTCAGGTTGACGGCCATCCCCTTCCACCCCACATCCCATGGGGATGCCTGGGCAAAGCGGAAGTGGACACCGTCCACCAGGGTATCCGTGGTGAACACCTGGACGACCGAGTCTGCACGCCAGGCCGCCGCATCATCGCCAATGCCGACGAGAAGCGGGGAGGATAGATGGTCCGGAAGAGGAAGGGGGTGTGCCTCCCTCTGCACCAGACGGGCCAGCCGTTCAATCAAAGGGAACTCGCCCAGGTCGCTGACGCGCATACAGTATCTGTCTTCCCCTGCCCTGCTCTAGGGGCGGGGGTTGAGGACACCCCCCTGGCGCAGCGGGGGGCACCACCACGGTGAGCTTTGGGCTTTCGCACGCACTTCTTGTCTCCAGGGGAGGTCGGCCACTGCGCACAGAACGCCCCTGAGCACAGCGTTGACAAAACGAGGTATGAACCTTCTCTGTCTATTATAGCCCTGACTGTCTTTGGGTGGGCAATCTCCGACGGCGAGGCTGGGCGGGGCGCTTCCCCCAGTGGCGGCACGGGGCCTTGAGCGTAGGGAGGGGGCTTGCTATAATCGCCCAGAAGTGTCGAGTGCCGACGACGAGGAGGGGCTATGCCCATCGTGCGTATAGAGATGTGGCCAGGGCGCACCAAGGCCCAGAAGGCGGAACTGGCGCGGGTGATCACCGAGGCCATGGTAACCATCGCCCATACCAAGCCCGAGGCGGTCATAGTCGTGTTCGAGGAGGTGGCTAAAGAGAACTGGGCACAAGGGGGGCAGTTGGCGTCGGAGTCGTCCCCCTAATTCTTGACGCTTTGAGCCCTAACTCTTCCCCTACGGGTGCAACTTGACAAGTGTGAAGGAGCATGGTACTGTAATGGCGATGGCCCGCTAGCTCAAGTGGGAGAGCAGCTGACTCTTAATCAGCGGGTTCCAGGTTCGAGTCCTGGGCGGGTCACCACCGCTTGTCCTTGGGGATGTGTCGGAACTGGTAGACGAGCATGACTTAGGATCATGTGCCGTCATGGCGTGGGAGTTCGAGTCTCCCCATCCCCACCAGTATGCGGGCGCTGGCCCGGCAACAAGCACCGGAGCAGTTTGTCCCCTGGGAGGACACTAGAGGCAAGGAGGGCAAGTGGGAACCCTTCTGGAAGTTAAGAACCTGCGCACCTACTTTTTCACCCAGGATGGGATCGTCAAGGCCGTGGACGGCGTCTCCTACGACTTGCAAGAGGGTGAGACGGTAGGCTTGGTGGGGGAGTCGGGCTCAGGCAAGAGCGTCAGCGCCCTTTCCATTCTCCGCTTGGTCGCCTCACCCCCGGGGCGTATCGTGGGTGGGGAGGTGTGGTTTGAAGGGCAGGACCTGCTCAAACTGGACGAGGAGGAGATGCGCCATATCCGGGGTAACCGCATCGCCATGGTGTTCCAGGAGCCTATGACCTCCCTGAACCCCGTCCTGACCATCGGTCGCCAGATCACGGAGGCCCTGGAACTGCACAAGAAGATGGACAAGAAGGCCGCCCGGGCGCGGGCCATTGAACTGCTGAAAATGGTGGGCATTCCCGACGCTGAGCGCCGTATCGATGATTACCCCCACCAGTTCAGCGGGGGGATGCGCCAGCGGGTGATGATCGCCATGGCCCTCTCCTGCGACCCCAAACTCCTGATTGCCGATGAGCCCACGACCGCTCTGGATGTTACCATTCAGGCCCAAATCCTGGAACTGATTAAGCGCCTCTGTCGGCAGTTTGGGACAGCAGTCATCCTGATCACCCACAACTTGGGGGTGGTGGCCAGGTACGCAGACCGAGTGAATATTATGTATGCGGGGCGGATTGTGGAGCGGGGCACGGCGCGGGACATCTACAAGAACCCCAAGCATCCCTATACCGTGGGGTTGTTGAAATCGGTTCCCCGCTTGGACGAGCCCCGCAAAGAGCGGCTCAACCCCATTGAAGGGATGCCACCCGACTTGATCAACCTCCCTCCTGGGTGCCCCTTCCAGCCGCGGTGCCCCTACGCCATTGATCGTTGCACCAAGGAATACCCGCCTTATGTAACTGTGGGGGATGGACACATTTCGGCCTGCTGGGTGGCCGACAAAGTTTCCCTTGGGGGGCGTGCATGACACAGCAGAGCGCTCCGGCTGGCAACGGCAACATCCTGGTGGATGTGCAACACCTGAAGATGTATTTCCCCGTCACGCGGGGCATTATCTTCCAGCGGAAAATCGCCGATATCAAAGCCGTGGACGATGTGAGTTTCTTCATTCGCCGGGGCGAGACCTTGGGCTTGGTGGGGGAGAGCGGATGCGGTAAGACCACCACAGGGCGGTGTATTTTGCAACTGTACCGCCCCACCTCGGGCTCCGTGTTCTTCGAGGGCATAGACCTGTGTAAACTGAAGCCCTCCCAACTGCGCCCTATGCGCCGGAAGATGCAAATTATCTTCCAGGACCCCTATTCCTCGCTCAACCCCCGTATGACCGCCGGCAACATCATCGGCGAGCCTCTGATCATCCATAAGCTGGTCAAGAACCGGCGGGAGTATCGGGAGCGGGTGGCGGAGTTGCTGCAAGTGGTGGGCCTCAATCCCTATATGGCGGATCGCTATCCCCACGAGTTCAGCGGGGGCCAGCGCCAGCGCATCGGTGTGGCCCGCGCTTTGGCCGTGCAGCCCGACTTCATCGTTTGCGACGAACCTGTCTCCGCTTTGGATGTGTCTATCCAGGCGCAGGTCATCAACCTCCTGGAGGACCTCCAGCAGCAGTTCCACCTCACCTACCTGTTCATCGCCCACGACCTGTCGGTGGTGCGCCACATCAGCGACCGAGTGGCAGTCATGTACCTCGGCCATATTGTGGAGATCGCCGACCGCACCGAGCTGTACGAGAACCCCCTGCACCCGTACACAAAGGCTCTCCTTTCGGCAGTGCCCATTCCCGACCCCATCATTGAAGCCCAGCGGGAGCGCATCATCCTGACGGGCGATGTGCCGAGCCCGTTGCGCCCTCCCCCCGGGTGCGTGTTCCACACCCGCTGTCCCATGGCGGTGGAGGAGTGCAAGCGCATCGTCCCCCAGTTGCAGGAGGTTTCCAAAGACCACTGGGTCGCTTGTATCCGCGTGCCCGGGTACCGCTTGTAGGATGTATGTTGTGGGAAGGCTCAAGGGGCGCTCCCAGCGGAGCGCCCCTTGGGTTTTTGGGCGCCCGTTTGCTACGATGGAAAGCAAATGGACACCCGCCACATCCGCAACTTTTGTATCATCGCCCATATTGACCACGGCAAGTCCACCTTGGCCGACCGCCTCCTGGAACTGACGGGCACGGTGGACCCCCGTCAGATGACCGCCCAATACCTGGATCAAATGGAGTTGGAGCGGGAGCGGGGCATCACCATCAAGGGGAAGGCGGTGCGCATGCTGTATCGCCACCCCAGCGGGCAGGAATACCAGTTGAACCTCATTGACACCCCTGGGCATGTGGACTTCAGTTACGAGGTGAGCCGAGCCCTGGCGGCGTGTGAGGGTGCCATCCTGGTGGTAGACGCCTCCCAAGGGATACAGGCCCAGACCATAGCCAACGCGTATCTGGCCATCGCCAACGACCTGGTGCTCATTCCCGTGGTCAACAAGATCGATCTGCCCACCGCCGAGCCTCAACGGGTGGCCCAGGAAATGGTGCAGACCTTCGGCTTCCGCCCAGAGGAGGTGCTGTTCATCTCTGCCAAAGAGGGCACGGGCGTCCCGCGCCTGTTAGAAGCCGTGGTGGAGCGCATTCCCCCTCCCCGTGGGGATGCGACCGCGCCCCTGCGTGCCCTCATTTTTGACAGCCGTTACGACCCTTATAAGGGCGTGGTGGCAGCGGTGCGCATTGTGGACGGCTCGGTGCGGGTGGGGGAGCGCCTGCTCCTCATGTCCACGGGTGGACTGGGGGAGGCGGTGGAGGTGGGCGTCTTTCGCCCTCACCCCGTGCCCACGGGCCGACTCCTCACGGGCGAAGTGGGCTACATCGCCACGGGCCTCAAGCAGGTGCGGGAGTGTCGGGTGGGGGATACCATCACCCTCGCCGCGGCTCCTGCTGCTGCCCCCCTCCCCGGCTATCGGCACCTGAAGCCTATGGTGTTCGCCAGCCTGTATCCCGCCGAGGGGGAATCCTACGAAGCCCTGCGCAGCGCTTTGGAGAAATTGCAACTCAACGACGCGGCGCTGCAGTTTGAACCCGAGACCTCCCCCGCTTTAGGCCCCGGCTTCCGCTGTGGGTTCCTGGGCCTGCTTCATATGGAAATCGTGCAGGAGCGCCTGGAGCGGGAGTATGGGGTAGATTTGGTCATCACTGCTCCCAGCGTCGCCTACCAGGTGCTCCTCACCAATGGCCAAGAGGTCATGGTGGAGAACCCCGCCGATTTGCCCCCAGCAGGACAGGTGCGCGAGATACGGGAGCCGTGGGTGGAGATTACGGTGATTACCCCGTCCCGTTTTGTGGGGGCGGTGATGGACCTGGTGCGGGAGCGCAGGGGGGTGTTCCGCAAGATGGACTACATCTCGCCCGCCACCAGTCAGACGCCTGCCGAAACCCCCGCCTACGACGCCCGGGTGCTCCTGGAATACGACCTGCCTCTGGCGGAATTGCTGACGGATTTCTACGACCGCTTGAAGTCCTCTACTCAGGGGTATGCCTCCCTGGATTACACCTTTCTGGGGTATCGGGCGGGGCCGTTGGTCCGCTTGGACATCTTGCTCAACAACAAGCCCGTGGAGGCGCTCTCCTTCATTGTGCACCGGGATAAAGCCTATGAGCAGGGGCGTGCCCTGGTGGAGCGCTTGCGCCATCTCATCCCCCGCCAGTTGTTTGAGGTAGCGGTACAGGCGGCTATCGGGAGCCGGGTCATCGCCCGGGAGACCATTCGCCCCCTGCGCAAGAATGTGCTGGCCAAATGCTACGGGGGAGATGTAACCCGCAAGCGCAAACTGCTGGAGAAACAGGCCGAGGGGAAGAAGCGCCTTAAGCGCATTGGACAAGTGGAGGTGCCCCAGGAGGCGTTCCTGGCCCTGCTGAAGCGGGGGAAGGAGGGGTAGGTTACTCCTCTACCACGATGCCCAGGCGCTCCCGCACAGAGGCCAGTTGGCGGGCGTGGTCGTGCCAGTGGGCGATGAAAAACCTGCGCACCACCCCCAGGGCGTCGATCATTTCGATGCCCTGGGGACGGTGGATGGGCACGGGGCGGGTTACCTGCTCGGGTGACGCCTCCCGCAAGAGGCGCACCGCCTCTCTATAGGTATCTTCCAAAGCCTGCCGCAGGGCGCGGATGTCCATGCGCCGTCGTTCAGGGGAGCGGGAGAGGCGGCCGGGATTGGGGATAAGGGGTTCCCCCCGCAGTGCCCTCCGCAGATGGTAGAGGATTCCGCTGCTCTCGGTGCCCAGGAGGTGGTCCACAATATCCCGGGCGCTCCATTCTTGCGGGTTTTCCCGCCAGTCCAGGGCGTAGTCCAGGCCCTCCAGGTTGCGCAGGACAGCTTGGAGGGCCTGCTCCATGTCCGCCTGAAGGTCGGGAGGCAAGCTAGGCATAGGGAGGGTTTAGACACCCCGCCGCAGGCGGGGGTCCAGCACGTCCCGCAGGGAGTCGCCCAGCAGGTTGAAGGCGAACACGGCCAGGCTAATAGCCAAGCCGGGGAAGATGACCATCCACGGGGCGCGTTCCACAAAGCGAGTGGCCGCACCCGACATCATCAACCCCCAGGAGGGGGTGGGTTCGGCGGTGCCGATGCCCAGGAAACTGAGGGACGCCTCCACCAGGATGGCCTGCCCCAAGTGGGCGGTGAGGATGATAAGGTAGGGGGCCATGGTGTTGGGGAGCATATGGCGCAGGATGATGCGCGCAGAAGTCGCCCCCAGGGCACGGGCAGCCTCAATGTACTGGAATTCCTTGATGGCCAGGGCGGTGGAACGCACTACCCGCGCCGCTAACGGCACGATAGGGATGGCGATGGCGATGATAAGGTTGGGGGTGGAGCGCCCCAGCATGGCCACCACAGCGATGGCCAAAATCAAAAGGGGGAAGGCGGAGAGGATGTCGATGAAGCGTTGCACGACCAGGTCAAAGGTTTTGCCGAAGTAGGCGCTCACCACGCCCAGCAGGGCACCGATGGTAGAGCCAATGAAGGCTGCCGAGAAGCCCACCAACAGGGCCACACGGGAGCCGTGGATGAGGCGGCTCAACAGGTCGCGCCCCATCTGATCGGTGCCCAGGAGGAACTGCCCACCAGGGGGAGCGAGTTGGTGGGCATAGTTGGTCTGATAGGGGTCATAGGGGGCGATGAGGTCGGCGAACAGGGCGGTCACACCCATGAGAAGGATGACAACGGCTCCGGCCGCCCCCAGGGGCTTGGTGCGGAAGAAGCGCCCCACACCCTTCCAGAAACCTATGCGGGCGCGCCACTCCAACGGGCGGGTCATTTCAGCGGTGCTGCGCATGCCTGCGTGCTCCTAATGATAGCGGATGCGCGGGTCCAGAAAGGCATAGAACACATCCACGATCAGGTTGACCACCACGAAGCCCAGGGCGATAAGCAGAACCAGGGCTTGAATGATGTTATAGTCGCGATGGAACACCGCCTCCACCACCAACCGCCCCACGCCGTTGAGGTTGAACACCGTCTCGGTTACCACGAGGCCCCCGATGAGGAAGGCGAACTCATAGCCCAGGATGGTGATGACAGGGAGAAGGGCGTTGCGCAAACCGTGGCGGATGATGATGACCCGCTCCCGCAGGCCCTTGGCCCAGGCGGTGCGGATGTAATCCTCCCGCAGCACCTCCAAAAGGCTGGAGCGCATCATGCGTGCGGCGATGGCCGAATAGCGATAGCCCACGGCTAAAGCGGGCCAGATGGTCTGCTTGAGGTTTTCGGCGGGGTTCTCAAAGAAGGGGGTGTAAATCATCGGCGGAGACCAATGGAACCAGAGCACCATCGCCAGGAGCATCAGAATGCCCAGCCAAAAGGAGGGGATGGCCAAGCCGGCAATGGTGAACACCCGCACGCCATAGTCCACCCAACTGTCCTGGCGCATGGCAGCCAACGACCCCAGGGGGATGGCCAAGGCTGCCGCCACCAAAGTGGCCATAACTGCGATCTGGAGGCTCAAGGGCAATCGGACGCCGATTTCATAGAGCACGGGGCGCGTCGTCCACAGGGAGGTGCCGAAATCAAACCGTAAAACGCCCCACAGCCAGGTGGCGAACTGCACCAGCAAGGGCTTGTCCAGACCCAATTCGCGGCGGACTTTTTCCACCTGGGAGGGGTCAGCATAGCCCCCTTCGCCGGCGACGATGAGGAGAGCCACATCGCCGGGCATAATGCGCATGATGACGAAGGTCAAGATGGCCACCCCCAGAAGGGTGGGCACCATCAGTGCGATGCGGCGCGACAAATACTCTAGCATACGCCTCCTGGATTAGGAGTGGGGGGATGCATGCATCCCCCCACTCTTGCTGTTACCCCATCGCGGGGGGCCAGTGGGAGGTTAGTCGGCGGCCAGCCACACATCCTGCAAGCGCTGGTTGGAGTAGTGGTTGGGCGGGGCGATGTAGTTGCGCACCGTCTTCCAGTGCACCACCCGCCGCGTGCCCCAGTAGCCCTTGATGTAGAGGGCGTGCTCCCAGAACTTCTGCTCCAAGGCCTTCACCAACTTCACCCGCTCGGTGTAGTCCAGGGTGCGGGACTGCCGGTCAAACAGCTCCACGACATCGGGGAAGGCTTCGGCCGTCCAGAAGGAGTAGTTGTCAGGGCTACCTGGCATGCGGGCACCGTAGAAGCGGTCGGGGTCGTCGTAGGCATCGCAGTTGAAGATGATAATAAGGTCAAAGTTCCCGGTGCGGGCATCGGTGCGGTGGGGGGTCGTCTCCAGGATGCGGTGGCGTGCCACCAGCCCCACCTGGCGCCACTGGTCAATAAGGAAGTTAGCGTAGTCGTGATAAGGGTTGGGGATGTCGCGGTTCTTGAGTTCGAAGGTGAAGCCCTCGGGGACGCCCGCCTCCCGTAGGAGTTGCCGTGCCCGCTCCTTGCGGGCGGCCGCATCGGGCTCCCAGGAGGGGAACTTCTCCAGCTCCTCCCAGGTGGGCGACCATTCGGAGCCGAAGCGGATCATAGTGCCCGGTGGACGCAGACCCGTGATGGGGTAGAGCACCTGGGCACCCAAACGGTGGTCTATGGCATAGTTGAGGGCGAGGCGGACGCGCTTATCGCTGAAGGGGGCACGCTGGGTCTGGGCGGCGGTGTCCCACAGGCAGGACCAGTCGGTCTCCTGCACCACCACCCGATCCCCCAGGCTCCGCACAATGTCATCCTTCACGGTGGGGGGCATGTCGCGGAACTCGATGTGGGCCCGCCCCGTGCGGATGGCGGCCGCCCGCGCTGCCAGGTCCACAATCACCAAGTAGCGGATGCTATCCAGATAGGGCCGTCCGGGGATGAAGTAGTTGGGGTTTTTCTTCACCTCCACCAACTGGCCGGGGATGAAGCGCTCAAAGATGAAGGGGCCCGTGCCGATGGGCTTCAAGCGCGTGTCGGCCGGGGGTTGCTCTTTGGGTGGGATGGTGTTCCACGGCGAGGCGATGTTCAAAAGGAAGGAGCCAGAGGGATAGTTGAGACGAAAGACGATGGTATAAGGATCCGGAGTGGCAATCTCCTTGATGACAGGCTTGTACACCGTGAGGCGCGGGCTCAGGAAGCCCGAGGGAGGGTTGATGACCTTGTCAAAGGTGTCCTTGATGTCCTCGGAGGTCAGTTCCTTCCCGTTGTGGAACTTCACGCCTCGGCGCAGATAGAAGGTAAAGGTGGTGCCATCGGGGGAGGATTCCCAGCGCTCTGCCAGGTCAGGGATAATGCGCGGGTATTGGAAGGGGTCCAACTGTAGGAGGGTGTTGAACACAGGTGCGGCCGGCTGAATGGTAGCGAAGGTGGTCTCCTGACGGGGGTCGAGGTGGGGCGGGTTAGCCGGTAAGGCAACCAGTAAGGTGCCCCCGTAGCGAGCGGCCTCCCCAGGCGTGGGCGTGGGGCGTGGGGTGGGCAAGGGGGTGGGGGTCGGGAGAACCATGG
The DNA here is from genome assembly GCA_025060295.1 of Dehalococcoidia bacterium. NCBI lineage: Bacteria > Bacillati > Chloroflexota > Dehalococcoidia > Dehalococcoidia bacterium. The sequence continues at coordinate 101,343 of JANXCH010000023.1, forward strand.
GGAGGGTGGGGGTAGGTGTGGCGACGGGGGCCGGGGTCGGGGTAGCGGGGCGCGGGGTGGGGGTCGGAGGCGGCGGAGGCGTGGGAGTGGGTGTGGGCGCCGCACGGGCACAGCCCACCGCCGTCAGCAGGAAGACAAGACCTACAATCAGGAGGAGGCGATGCACCCGATGCATAAGCCCTCCTTGTAATCACTGATGGTTTCTAGGGTAAGGGATAACAGGGGCGGTGTCAACCATCACCCCTCTTTTATGCTACGATGGGCAACCCTTCTTGGATCCTGGGTGTGGCATAGCGTTTGTTCACTCCTGTCCGTGCGATCTCGCCCCTGCTGTGCTCGCCTACAGGGGGTGCCTGGTGAAAGGGGCTAGCGCGGAGGAAGGTGGGTTGTCGACCCCTCCCGCAGCACCGCTAGGTGCAGCTCCCGTAGTTGCCGTTCGGAAACCTCGGCAGGTGCGCCGAGCAGCAGATCTTGGGCGCTTTGGGTCTTGGGGAAAGCGATGACCTCCCGCAGGGATGGCTCGTTGGCCAAAATCATCACGATGCGGTCGATGCCCGGGGCGATGCCCCCGTGCGGGGGAGCACCATATTCAAAGGCCTCCAGCAGGTGGCCGAAGCGCTTCTGCGCCTCCTCGGGGGTGTAGCCCAGAATGCGGAAGATGCGCTCCTGCACCTGCCTGTCGTGGATGCGGATGCTCCCCGAGGCTATCTCGTAGCCGTTACATACAATGTCGTAGGCTTTGGAGCGCACACGGCCGGGGTCGGTCTCCAAGAACGGAAGGTCTTCCTCTCGCGGAGCGGTGAAGGGGTGGTGGGCCGATTCCCACCGGCTCTCCTCCGCGTTCCACTCAAAGAGGGGGAACTGGGTAATGAAGGCGAAAACGATGGTATCGGGGTCTGCCAAACCCAGGCGCGTGGCCATCTCCTGGCGGAGGGCGGAGAGCACAGCGTGGGTGGTAGCCACCTCGCCAGCCACCACGAGGAGCAGGTCTCCGGGCTGGGCACCGGCTTGACGCGCCATAGTTTTGATCTGATCTAAGGTGAAGTAGCGGGCCACAGCCGAACGCACCTGCTCTTCCGACAACGCGTCCAGGCTTGTCCCCCGCTGCCCCAAAGCAAAGGTGACCAGTCCTTGGGCTCCCTTGCTTTTGGCCAGGTCTGTCAGCTCCTCCAACTGACGGCGGGAGTAGTCGGCACAGCCGGGTGCGGCGAACCCCTTCACTACCCCACCCCGCTGAATAACTTTGCGAAACACCTCGAACTGGCTTTGGGCGGCGATGGGAGTAAGGTCGGCCAGTTTCAGACCATAGCGCAAGTCGGGCTTATCGGAACCGTAGGTGGCCATGGCCTCAGCATAGGTGAGGCGTGGGAAGGGCTTGCGTAGGCGTTTATGGGGCGTGACCTGCTCTACCAGATCGGTGAACAGCTCCTCCATAAGGTTGAGGATGTCATCTTCGTCCACGAAACTCATTTCTAGGTCCAGTTGGGTGAACTCGGGCTGGCGATCCGCCCGTAGGTCTTCGTCGCGGAAACAGCGGGCGATTTGGAAGTAGCGCTCTATGCCCGCCACCATCAGGAGTTGCTTCAGTTGCTGAGGCGATTGGGGCAGGGCATAGAAGTGGCCGGGATAGAGGCGACTAGGCACCAGGTAGTCCCGTGCCCCTTCGGGGGTGCTTTTGGTGAGGATGGGGGTTTCAATTTCCCAAAAGCCCCGGGCGGTCAGCCAGTCGCGGATGAACTTGACCACCCGATGGCGCAGTTCCAGGTTGCGCTGAAGGCGCTGACGGCGCAGGTAAAGGTATCGATAACGAAGGCGCAGGGTCTCATCTACCTCGGTGTCCTCATTAATGTAGAAGGGTGGAGGCCGGGAAGGGTTGAGCACGCGGCAAGCCGTGGCCCGCACCTCCACCTGCCCAGTGGGGATGGCGGGGTTTTCGGTGCCGAAGGGACGGCGCTCCACTGTGCCCACCACTTGCACCACCCACTCGTTGCGGACGCTATCGGCGGTGCGGTAGGCGTCAGGGGCGTCGGCAGGGTTGAACACCACTTGGACGATGCCGCTGCGGTCGCGCAGGTCAAGGAAGATAATGCCCCCGTGGTCGCGCCGACGGTGCACCCACCCTGCTAGGGTCACTCGCTGTCCCACGTGGTCTAGGGTGAGGCTACCACACTGGGTATCCTTGAGCATAGTGGCTCCTGGGGAGGGCTTTTCCCTTCCAGGATAACACGGTGCACAGGCTGGGGGGTATTTTAGGGGTGGTGATTAAGAATTCTGTCCGCGCAAGGTCAGGAACTGCTCCACAGCTTGCGTCAGGTGAGCGGGGTCGTCTATCGGCGGGAGACAGGCCCCCTGCAGGCATACATAGGCTTGGGGTTTGGTGCCCAGGACAAAGCCTCTGCTGGCCAGGGCGTGGGGATCGCTGGTATCCAGCAAGAGAGGCTCTACGCACGGATAAGGGAGGGCGAAGGCGGCATCCAGCAGGGCGTGGGTCTCGGATGCCTGGGAGGGGCCGACGATGTTCACCTCTAGAGGAGGGAAGAGGTGGCGCAGGACGGCCCGTGCGTAGGCGGCGGCGTGTTCGCCATAGTCCTGGGCGACCTGCACGAAGGCGGTGAGGGTGTCGTGGGCACGGGAGGCGTGGGTGCTCTGTCCCGTTATAGTGGAGAGGAGGCGTAAAGCCTCGGCGGCGACGGTATTGTCGGTGAGGGACTTCTCCTTGAGTTGGAGGTAGCCGAGGGGGGCAACGCCCGGCCCCACATCCCACAAGCCCCCGCTGTGGGAATCCCAGAAGCGCTCCAGCATCGTGTGAGCGAGGGTTTGGGCGCGCTCCAGCATAGCGGGAGTGCCCGTGCGACGATAGGCTTCAGCCAGGGCGAGGGTCAGCCAGGCGTAGTCGGTGAGGGTGCCGTCCACGAAGGGTTTCCCCTCCGCCCAGCAATGGAACAGGGCTTTGTCCGCCTCTGACCAGAGGTTGTTCCAGAGGAAGTCCAGGGCGCGCACAGCTTGCTGGCGCAGGGAAGTCTGCCCCAAAAGGTCGCTGGCCTCCACGTAGGCGATGACCATCTGGCCGTTCCAGTTGGTATAAACGGTGCGGTCCACAAAAGGCGGAAGGGTGCGAGCCCGGCCGGTGGCGTCCAGGGCGTAGTAGGCTTCATCGGCATCCTGACTGCCCCAAAACACGCCCAGGTCGGGGCTGTGCAACCGCTTGTTCACATACCCGATGATGCCCTCAGCGATCTCCCGATACAGGGGTTGCCTTGTTACCTTCCAGGCGCGCAGGTAGAGGCGCAACAGGCTGGCCTGGTCTTCGGCCATCTTTTCGTAATGGGGCTCCGACCAGTCCCGGCGGGTGCTGTAACGGAAGAAGCCCCCCTCCACCTTGTCCCACAGGGCGCCTTGCGACATGCTGTCCAAGGTCTTGACCACCATCCGCAGGAAGAGGGGGTCGCGCGTCTGGGCGTACTGGTCGAGGAGGAGGTGCTGGGCGTCGGTCATAGGGAACTTGGGTTGGGAGCCGAACCCTCCAAAAAAGGGGTCATACAGGCCGGTAACGGCCCGCACAACACTATCCACCACCTGGAACGAGAGGGGTGTGCCCGCCTGGACACGGCGGATCCGTTCCATGCGGCGGGTGCGCATCTCCTGGGCAGTGCGGTAAACGCTGGCCTTTTGCTGACGGTAGAGAGTGGCGACCCGCACCAGAACCTCCTTGAACTGGTGAGGGGGGATGTAGGTGCCCCCGGCGATGATGTCCCCCTCAGGGGTAAGGAAGGCGGTGGTGGGCCACCCGCCCATGTTGTAGCGCTGGTTGACCTCCGGGTGCTGGTCGTTGTCCACGCGAATGGGGATGTAATGGCTGTTGATGAGGCGGATGGCCTCGGCGTCCGAGTAGGAGGTCTCGTCCATCACATGGCACCAGTGGCACCAGACGGCAGAGATGGCTAGGAGAACAGGCTTGTCTTCCCTTTGGGCCTCCTGGAAGGCTGTCTCCCCCCACGGACGCCATTGAATTTCATGGGCACGATTGGGGCGGGGCGAGAACCGGAAGGTCTGCATAAGGCTCTCCTCTACCGTCCACGCCTTCAGCCTAACATAGGAGGCGAAGGGAGGCAAGGCGGCCTGGGACGCCCGTAAGGACATCTTGGGCGGTGGGGGAAGAAAACTACTTCATTTGCGCCCCCGCAAAGGATATCTCTAAAGTGAATATGGGCACTCTCGTGCCCTTCTTTGGAGCACAAGACCTGGGGATGCTGGCCTTCGTCCTGTTCTCCAGCTTCACCATCTGGATAAAGTGGGGCTATGCTATGATGAATCCCAGAGCACCCCGCCGTTTGGAAAGGTCAGACGGCGATGCAGACTCATCTTCATCGTGAGCCGATGCTGTCTGTGGAGGAGGCCCAGGAGCGTATCCTGGCGCACTTTGCCCCCCTGTCCGCTGTAGAGGTGCCTTTGGATGAGGGGTTGGGGCTGGTGTTGGCAGAGGATGTGCGCTCCCCTCTGGATGTGCCCCCCTGGGACAACGCGGCCATGGACGGATATGCCGTGCGCTGGGAGGATATCCGCGGGGCAAGTCCTTCCACCCCCCGCTTGTTGCGCGTGGTGGGGATGGTGGCGGCGGGGCAGATGCCCTCCTCGGCTGTCTTGCCCGGCACAGCCGTTCGCATTATGACGGGTGCCCCCATACCCCCCGGCGCTGATACGGTGGTGCCCTTTGAGGAGACCGATGAGGAGCACCGTCGGCGTGTAGGGCGTGGCCTGGAACACATCTCCATCCTCGGGGAGGTGCCACAAGGTGCTCACATTCGCCCCCGAGCGGGAGACATTCGCCGTGACGAGATAGTTCTCCCCCGGGGGACGGTGTTGGGGCCAGCCCAGATAGGTGTCCTGGCGTCGCTGGGGAGGGCGACGGTGCGGGTGGTCCGACGGCCGGTGGTGGCTGTGCTCTCCACGGGGGATGAACTGCTGGCACCCGGTGAGCCTCTGCAGCCGGGGAAAATTTACGATATCAATTCTCACAGCGTGGGGGCGGCCGTGCGCCAGGCGGGAGGCATCCCCCTGCTCCTGGGCATCGCCCAGGACGACCTGGAGGATGTGCGCCGAAAGGTGCAGGAGGGGCTCCAAGCGGACTTCCTGCTCACCTCGGCGGGGGTGTCTAAAGGCGATTACGATATCGTCAAGGATGTGCTGGCCCAGCAGGGGCGGGTGGAGTTCTGGACAGTGCGGATGCGCCCGGGGAAGCCCATGGCCTTCGGGTGGTTCCTTACTCCTGACGGGCGACGAGTGCCCCACCTGGGCCTGCCGGGGAACCCGGTGAGCGCGTTGGTGGTGTTTGAACTGTTTTGTCGGCCGGCCATCTTCCGCATGCTAGGGCGGAAGGATTACCACCGCCCCGTAGTGCAGGCCACTTTGGACGGGCGTATTGTCAACAGCGATGGGCGGCGTGTCTACGCTCGGGTGGTGGTGGAGCGAAGGGGGGAGGGATGGGTAGCGCGCCCCGCTGGGCCCCAGGCTTCCCATATCCTCACGGCTTTGGCACGGGCCAACGGCTTGGCCATCTGCCCCGAGGATGTCCCCGTTCTGGAGACGGGGGCGCGGGTGCAGGTCATACTCCTCGACGGACCTGTGGAGGTGGCTCGGTGAACCCGCAGGAGAAGCCCCCTGCCCGTTCCTCAGAACCCCTTTTTCAGATTGACTTCCAATGGTTTGAGAAGCAACGCATCGTCCCCTCAGCATTTCTCCTGCCCCGCCTGTGCGCCGACTGCCGGCGGGAGATGGAGGGCCGTCTTGACAAGGGCCTGGGCGTCCCCTGGCAAGAGTATATGGAGCGTATCGCCCAGCACTGCTCCCGAGAGCCGGGGTTTATTACCGAGGGCACACCCTTGCTGGAGGGGGTTTTCCGTCTCCTTTTGGGAGCCCGCAACGAACCGGTAGGGCTCACGGCGTTGAAAGACGCCCTCGAAGAGTGGTGGCAGACGGGACACTCGGTGCGGGTGGTGAGTGCGGAGGTCCTTATGCGCGTGCTCCAGCGTAGCGGGGCCTACGGCATCCGTCAGGTGTCGCCCCCGTAGCGCACGGTGAACCCTGTCCAGAGGCCGGTGGGGTCTTTCCATTCCTCCTCCACCCGCTCCACCTGGGCCAGGGGCGGGCCGCGGTGCAGGGCCTCCCGCAGAAGCGCCAGCGCCTCCGCAGGGCCTTCCGCCCACACTTCTACCGCCTGGCCGTTGGGCAGGTTGCGCACCCATCCCTTCAGGCCGAGAGTGCGGGCGCGCGCCTCTACAAAGGCACGAAAGCCAACCCCTTGCACACGCCCGTATACGGTAGCGTGGAGAGCCTGTTGGTCTTTCCCGTGGGTTCCACTCACAGCCAACGGCTACAGGACGCCAGGGGTATATTCCATCTGGCAGTCCACCACATCGGCATCCCCCCGCACAGCGTCCTCAATGAAGCGGACGACCTGCTCCATACTCCGCTGAGCCTGGGCACCGTCGGGGGCGACGAGGGCTAGTCCCAAAACTGCCGTTTGCCAGAGGTCGTAACCGTCCACCTCGGCCACGGACACATTGAAACGGCTGCGTAAGCGGGCGATAAGGGCCTGCACCACGTGGCGCTTGCCCTTGAGGGAGTGGTTCTCGGCCAGGTGGAGGGTGACGCGACACACGACCAGTTGCATAGGCGTTCACCCCCTCTTATCGTAGCATGCGCACCCCTTGCCTGGCTGAGCGTGTTGCCCAGAACGGCTACGGACGTAAGCCCCTGCCTCCACGCCACACATAACGAAGCGTTTAGGAGAGGAGTACCCTGGCCATCTGCTGAATAAGCACCAGGAGGAGGATAGCTACCAGGGGGCTCAGGTCAATGAACCCCAGGCGAGGCACGACGCGCCGAATAGGCGCCAAAATCGGCTCGGTGATTTGGTAGATGACGGCGACGATGGGGTTGTTCCCGCCGATGGGGAACCACGACAGGATAGCCCGTACCAGGATGGCCACGTATAGGGCGGTGGTCAGATAGAAGATGAAGTCGGCCAGGATGGTTTTCACGGTTTACGCCCCCAGGGCCTTAGCCTTCTCATAGGCTGACCGCACCGCCTTGATAAGGGATGCCCGCACGCCTCCCTCCTCCAAGGCCAAAAGCCCCTCCACGGTTGTCCCCCCTGGGGAGGCCACCATCCCCTTCAAGTCGGCCGGGTGGCGGCCGGTCTGCTTGACCATATGGGCGCTCCCCAACACCGTCTGCACCGCCATCTGGCGGGCCATGTCGCGGGGCAAGCCGATGTGCACCCCAGCGTCTATTAGCGCCTCAATGCACAGGAACACGAAGGCTGGGCCGCTGGCGCTGAGGGCGGTGGCCATATCCAGGTATTTCTCGTCGCTGACATACACCTCCTCCCCGAAGGAGCGCAGCAGGTTCCGCACTTGCTCCCGTCGCTCCGCTGGGACCTCGGAGGTGGCTGTCCACACGCTCATCCCCATGCCCACCTGGGCAGGGGTGTTGGGCATGACCCGCACCACCTGCTTGTGCCCCAACCCCTGAATGATAGTCTCCAGACGCGCCCCCGCAACGATAGAGACCGCCACCTGCCCGGGGCGCAAGACGCCTTTCAAATCTTGGAACACGGCTTTCAGGTCTTGGGGCTTGATAGCGAGCACCACCAGGTCGCTCCCCGCTGCCGCCTGAGGGTTGCTGGCCACCGCCGGGATACCGAACTTCTGGGTGAGAAAGGTGCGGCGCCCCTCTAATGGCTCCCCCACGGCCAGGTCTGTGGGGCGGGCCAGCCCTCGCTCCAGGATGCCCGTGATCATGGCTTCGGCCATGGTCCCGCCCCCAATGAAGGCGATGCGCATAACGCCTCCTTCCGCAATCCCTCTGAGGGCATTATGCCAGAGTCGGGAGGAGGATGCCCAGAAGCACCACGCCCACACCCCATCCTAACATCACTTGCCACCGCGCTGGCCGCACCAGGGCCATTAGAAGTAAGGCCGGCAGGGCGAGGGCTACTCCTACGCCGATGACCATCATCGGGAGGGTAAGCCGTGCATCCCCATAGGCTCCCCAGAGGGCCCCAGCCCCCATCCCTATCAATCCGCCCACGCCGATGATTTGGAGAACGAAGGGGGTTACCAGCACGGGCAGGGGCAAGTGCCCCAGGGCTATGCGTAGGAAGGGCGGGGGCTGACGCAGGACAAGGCGCAGACCCCATAGCCCCAAGACAGCCCACACTGCTCCTGTCAGGAAGCCCAATCCCAAACCTAAAAACAGGGCAGGCACTATTCGTTCACCTCCGCCCCGACGCTATGGACAGCCCAAGCCCTAAGGCCCTGCTCTCGCAAGATGGCCACCGCCTTCTCCGCCTCCGCTGGCGTTGAGACCAGGGCATAGAGGCTCGGCCCTGCACCTGAAAGATGAGCGCGCCGCCCCGTTGCCTCTTCCAAAGCCTTCCAGTAGGTTGCCAGGCCTGGAAAGGCAGAAAAGGCGACGGCTTCAAAAGTGTTATACAGCAGGGCATCACAAAGGGGTGTGCCCGCGTGCAGAGCCTGCACTAGGGCACGCGTGCGGGAGCCGTTGCTCCAATGCTGGGGACGCAGAAGACCATACAATCGTGCTGTCTTCTTCTCGTCCCCGAGGGGGGGAGCCAGGAGCACAAACCAGGCCTGGGGCAAAGGGGGTAGGGGAGTAATGTGTTCCCCCCGTCCCTCGGCCAGCGCCGTGCCGGCGTAAAGGAAAAAGGGCACATCAGAGCCGAGGCAAGCTGCTAACTGCACAAGCCGTTCCCGTGAGATGGAGAGGTTCCAGAGGCGCACCAAGCCTTGCAGGGCTGTCGCCGCGTCGCTACTCCCGCCTCCCAAGCCCCCTGCGACAGGAATATGTTTGTGCACCCGAATTACCACGCCTCGGCGCACACCGGTGTGCTGGCGCAAAAGGTGGGCCGTCTTATAGACCACATTCGCAGGGCCTGCCAATGAGGGGATGGAGCACTCCACGATGATGGCCTCGGGATGGGGGGAAAACTCCACCTCGTCCCACAGGGCGATAGTTTGGAGGACGGAGGCGATGGCGTGGTAGCCGTCGGGCCGTCGGCCCAGCACCTCCAGGGTCAGGTTGATTTTGGCGTAGGCCCTTAGGCGGAGGGTGTCCATCCCTCCTCCTGCAGGGCGTGGTAAAGGCTCTCCCACTGGGGGATGGACAGGGCTTCGGGGCGCGCCGCGAGGGGGATGGACGCCGTACTGAAGGCCCGCTCCACCCTTTCACCGGGGAGGTTCAGGGAACGGCGCAGGTGGCCTCCCAGTTGCTTGCGGTGGGCCTGAAACCCCAAGCGGACGAGTGCGAAAAACCCCGCCAAATGGGCCGACGGAACCCGCGGTTGGGGGTACACCTCCAGGCGCACCACGGCCGAGGCGACCCGAGGAGGCGGATAAAAACAGCGGGCGGGTACCACGCGCACCAGGCGGGGATGAGCATACACTTGAATCCCTACGCTCAGTAGGGTCATACGCCCTGGGGGTGCGCACATCTGCAGTGCCACTTCCTTTTGCAGCATGACCACCATTAAAGTGGGGCGATGCCCATCTTCTAGGAAGCGTCGGATGATGGGGACGGCGGCGTAGTAGGGGAGGTTGGCCACGACCTTGTAGGGCAAAGCCGGCGGCAGCCAGGGGGAAAGGTCTACGGTGCGGGCATCCCCCTCCACGATAGTCGTAGAGGGATAGGGCGCAAAGAGGCGGGTGAGGGCACGAGCCAGGGTCGAATCCAGTTCCACCGCGATGAGGCGGGCCACACGGGTAGCCAACAACTCGGTCATAAGTCCCAACCCCGGCCCAATCTCCACCACCACATCCTGGGGTGTTAGGGCGGCGGCGCGTAGGATGCTCTCCAGCACGCCCCGGTCCACCAGGAAGTGCTGGGCGAGGCGCTTGGTGGGGCGTATGCCCAGGGCGCGCAGGCGCTCCTGGACCTGTCGGCGCAGGCTGGGGGGCGAGGGGGCCGTTACGCCAATTTCAGGGCTCTCCTGGCGTTCTCCAAGAGTACTTTCGGGCGCACCTCATCCTTGATGGGGAGGGCCTCAAACTCCCGCAGCCACCGCTCGGGTGTGATGAGGGGGTAGTCGGAGCCGAACAGGACTTTATCTTGGAGGCGGGTGCTGATCTCCCGCACCAGGCTATCGGGGAAGTAGCGGGGTGCCCACCCGGACAGGTCGATGTAGACATTGGCCTTGTGGATGGCCACGGCGATCTGCTCCTCCTGCCAGGGCCAGCCGGGGTGGGCCATAATGATGGTCAAATCGGGGAAGTCGGCGGCCACATCGTCAATGTGCAGGGGGTTGCTGTACTTGAGTTTGATGCCCCCGCCGCCCGGGAGGCCGGCCCCGGCACCGGCGTGGCCCGAGTGGAAGAGGACGGGGATGCCCAGGCCGCGGGCGGCGTCATAGAGGGGGTAGAAACGGGGGTCGTTGGGGAAGAAGGCTTGATGGTTGGGGTGAAGTTTGAGGCCCCGCAGGCCCAACTGCTTGACGCCCCGCTCCAGTTCCTCAATGGCCTTTTTGCCCTTCCAGGGGTCAATGCCTACAAAGCCGATGAACTGCTGGGGATACTTTTTGACGATAGAGGCCACATAGTCAATGCTATCGGGGGGTTCGCCGCTGGTCGTCTCGGTGTCCACTGTGAGGAGGACGCCGATGATGTCCCACGCCTTATACTGGGCGGCCATAGTGTCGGCATCGGGGGGTGGGGGGCCGGCGCGAAAGTACCGGCGCATGGCCTCGGAGAGGCGGGTGGGGGGCAGGCCGGGCTGACGGGGAACGTGCACATGCACATCAATGGCTTTGACCACGGTGCACCTCGTAGAGAAGGCATTGGCCGTGCACCCCCTCTTGAACGTGGCGTGCGGGCATAGGCTTCGGGACGGCTCCGGCCAGGCGCTCCTGCGGCGCGCAGAAGGGACTGCTGACCGTTGCTCCCTTCCGGGCCTGGCGGGGTTCACAGGTTCTGCCGCGCAGGACCCAGCCCTCCACGCCGTCGGGGGAAGCCCAGGGGCCCTCACGCCCGCCCGCAAGGGGGAGTTCGACCCCGCTGTGGCGGATTGCGGGTGCAGGGCACCGCCAACTCCCCGTCTAGCACGGCCATAGATACTCTACCAGGGGCCCAGCGCCCCTGTCAACGATGGGGGTTTACTTTCCCCCTGCCCTCCCGATACCATGCGGGCGACACCCGTGCGGAGGAAAGGGATGCGTCTGCCTATAGGGCTGCACACCGGCCAGCAGGATGCCACCTACCAGGAACTGCGCCGCGTCTGGCGTTGGGCCGACCGAGAGGGGTTCTCCTGGATTTCGGTATGGGATCACATGTATGAGACCCCGCCCGTGGATGGCACCCACCCCTGCTTCGAGACCGTCTCCATCTGGACCGCTTTGGCTATGGAGACCCGCCATGTGCGCGTCGGCTGTCTGGTAATGAATGTGGGCTACCGCAACCCAGGGCTGATCGCGAAAACGGCGTGCACCCTCGACCATATCAGCGGGGGGCGGTTGACCCTGGGGCTAGGGGCGGGCTGGCACGAAATGGAGTACATCGCCTATGGCTACACCTTCCCACCCCCCAAGGTGCGCCTGGACATGCTGGAAGAGGGCGTCCAAATCGTGCGCTCCCTCCTGACGCAGGAGACCACGACCTTCGAGGGGAGATATTTCCGCGTGGTCAACGCCTATTGCAATCCCAAGCCCGTCCAACCCCGTGTGCCGGTGTGGGTGGGGGGGCAAGGGGAGAAGCGCACCCTACGCATCGCCGCCCGCTATGCTGACGGCTGGAACTGTCCGTATGTTTCCCCCCAGGACTTCGCCCGTAAGTGCGCTATCCTGGACGAATACTGCCGCGTGGAGGGGCGCGACCCCAGGAGCGTCTTCCGCAGTGTGAACATCGGCTTCTACATGGGCTACGACGAGGCCGACGCCCAACGCAAGCGGGACTTTCTGCGCAAGCAGTGGGGCGCTCAAGCGGCCCAGCGGGAGGGAGGCATGCTCACCGGCTCGCCCCAAGAGGCCATAGAACGTATTCACCAATATATCGCCGCAGGTGCCCAGCAGGTGAACATCGCCTTGCGCGCCCCCTTTGACTGGCGGGCCCTGCGCGCCTTCGCCCAGAAGGTTTTACCCCAGTTCTCATAAGGACGATGCAGCCAACCCTCCTCCCCGCGCACGACTTCGGGCCACCGCCCGGATGGGCCCAGTTCGCCCTGGTGGACAGCCCCGACATTCCCGAGTATCCCCTCCACCAGGTCATGGATAAGGTCATCCTGGGCGATGCCTTGCAGGTTCTCCCCAAACTGCCCGGGGAAAGCGTGGACATGGTCTTCCTGGACCCCCCGTACTTTCTGCAGTTGCCCCGCAAGCGCCTTGTGCGGTGGGGTGTGCGCACCCCGGTGGAGGGGGTGGATGAGGCGTGGGACAAGTTCGGCAGTTTCGCCGAGTATGATGCCTTCCTGACCCGTATCCTGCAGGAGGTCCGACGCCTCATGCGCCCCACGGCCACCCTCTGGGCCATCGGCACGTACCATAACATCTTCCGCGTGGGCAAGATCCTGCAGGACTTGGGGTTCTGGATTCTGAACGATGTGATCTGGGTGAAGCCCAATCCCATGCCCAACTGGCTCAATGTGCGCTTCACCAACGCCACCGAGACCCTTATCTGGGCCGTCAAGGACAAGGGGTGCAAGGGCTACACCTTCCACCACGCTGCGGCGCGGCGCTACGCCTCGGGGAGGGTGGCGCGCAACATCTGGGAGGTGCCCCTGTGCACCGGACGGGAGCGGGTGAAGGACGCCTCCGGGCGCACATTGCACCCCACCCAAAAGCCCGAGGCCCTGTTGGAGCGGGTGCTGGCGGTGTCCACCCGCCCGGGGGATGTGGTGCTGGACCCCCTGGCAGGGGTGGGCACCACCGGCGTGGTGGCGCGCCGTATGGGAAGGCAGTGTATTATGGTGGAGCGGGAGAGGCGGTATGTGGAGGCGACGCTTCTTCGCCTACAATGTATCAACGGGGTGGATGACCTGGTTGTAACACGCTAACCGTTTCCCCAACCGGGATGGGGAGGCAGACATGGATACCTTTACAAAACACTTGGAAGACTATTTGCAGAACCTCGCCGATATTCGCGCACGCGATGCCTCGGAGGATACCATTCGGGACGCTTTCCTGCAGTTCCTGCGGGGGGCTTTCCCCCGCCTGGAACAAGTGGTTCCCCTCTCCCTTGAACAATATGTCCCCGCCATCCGTGTGCGGGGAGGGTTCGCCGACATCCTTTTCGGCGACCTCATCTGGGAGTTCAAGCGCCGTTTGGACCAGGCGAGTTGTGCGGATGGCCTGGAGAAACTGCAACGCTACTTGTCCAATCAGCCCCACCCCGAACGCTTCACGGGTATCCTCACCGACGGTGAAACCCTCGAGGCTTATGCCCTGCAGGAGAACACCCTCCAGAGAATAGACATCACCCGTTTGCAACAGGACAAGGCGGAACAGGTCAAACTGTGGCTGGACTCCTACCTCTTCCACGAGAAGGTGTTGTCCCCCACGGCAACGGATGTGGCCCTCCGCTTCGGGGAGCGCAGCGCCACCTTTTGGCACAGCCGGCGGCTCCTGACGGACATCTGGCAACAGCGCTCCGCCGACCCCTCCGCCTACCCCTCCACCCAAACCAAGTTCGCCGAGTGGCAAAGCCTCCTCTCTATCGTTTACGGCTCCGCGGTCGGCAACGACGACCTCTTCTTCCGCCACACTTATCTGGCCCTTTTCGCCCGGGTGTTGGCCTTCGTCGCCCTCCAACGGCGCGCCCCCTCCGAAGACGAGGTGAAGGGGCTTCTGGACGGGGACACCTTCGAACGGCTCGGCCTGGGCAACTTCGTGGAGGACGACTTCTTCACCTGGCCGGGCGATCAGGCAACCCCCCTCCTCCAGGCCCTGGCCACACGCTTGACCGCTACCTATGAACTTTCCCACATCACCGAAGACCTCCTGAAGGAACTCTATCAGGAGCTGGTGGACCCCGCCACGCGCCACGACTTGGGCGAATACTATACCCCCGACTGGTTGGCCGAACTGATTCTTCGCCAAGCCGGCTTTCCCCCTCCCCAGCGCCCCCTGGGGCAGGCCCACTCCCTGTTAGACCCCGCCTGCGGCTCGGGCACTTTCCTATTTCTGGCAGTGCGTCTCCTGAGGGAGGCGGGTGTGCGGGGGCGAGAACTCGCCGAGTTCTGCGCCTCGCACATGGCAGGCATTGATGTCCACCCCCTGGCCGTTACCATCGCCAAGACCAACCTCATCCTGGCCCTGGGCGATGACCTCCGCAGCTATGGGCGCCGGTTTGACCTGCCCATTTATATGGCCGATGCCCTTTTCGAGGCGCGCCCCCTGGAAGGGGCGCTTCGGGTGCCTGTGGACACCGCCACTCTTGCCCAGCGCTCCGGCAAAGAGCGTCCATCCCACATCCCCTCCCAGTTCCTGCTTCCCATCTCTTTGGTGGCACGGCCCGACACCCTGGATGAGGCCCTAGACGCCCTCATCGCCTACGCCAAACCCGACTCGACCAAGAAGGAGGAGGAGGAGGCCTTTGAGGGCTTCCGTCATCGCCTCGCCCGCCTGTTCCAGCCCCTGCAGGATTGGGATGTGTGGGAGGGCAACCTGCGCCTGATGCGCTGGCTCCTTCAGCCTCCCGCCACCGACAGCGTGTGGCGGTTCATCCTGAAGAACGCCTACCGCCCCGCTCTCCTGGCCCAGCGCACATTCGCCTTCGTGGTGGGCAACCCCCCGTGGCTGGCCTATCGCTACATCGCCCGCCCCGACTACCAGCAACGCGTGCGGAAAATGGTCTTTGAGCATTCCTTGCTGGAAAAGCGCTCCACCCACCTCTTCGCCCTAATGGAGATGGCCACCCTTTTCTTCGCCCATTGTGCCGAGCGCTTCTTAGCCGATAGGGGCACCCTGGCCTTTGTCCTCCCCCGTAGCGTCCTGACCCAGGCCAAACAGCACCGCGGATTCCAGACACGCTTCCTGGCCCACGCTCGCCGAATCATAGACTGCGAAGGTGTGGTGCCCCTTTTCCAGGTGCCGGCGTGCGCTGTGGTGTGGGTCAAGGGGCCAACCCCGCCACAGCCCCCCGCAGGCGTGCCCTGCCTGCGCCTGGAGGGCACCCTGCCCTCCCGCAACGCCCCTTGGGCCATCGCCCACAAGCACCTCACCCAAGAGGCTACCACCTTTCACCCCCCCAAGCCTGGGGCCCCCAGTCCCTATTTTGAACATTTCAAGGCGGGGGCTTGTATCTACCCGCGTGTGCTGTGGTTCGTGCGCCCGCCCGAGGACCGAAGAATCACTGACCTCCACCAGCCCTATCTGGAGACCGACCCGTCGGTGAAGGCCCGCGCCAAACCCCCGTGGAACAGGGTGCACATGCGGGGCGAGGTGGAGTCCCCCTACCTTTTCGCCACCCTGCTGTCCGACGACCTTTTGCCCTTCGGGTGGCGGCGCCTGTCGCTGGTCGTTCTCCCCCTGGCCTCAACGCCGGAAGGGCAGAGGACGATGCTAGACAGCTCAGCGGCAGCCCACAGGGGTGCCCCCAAACTGGCCGATTGGCTTCGGAAGGCCGAGTCTGATTGGAATAAGCAGCGCAAAGGGCAGATAGACCTGCAGGCCTGGCTGAACTGGCAGGGGAAACTGACACGCCAGCATCCCAGTGGGGTGGTGAAACTCCTCTACAACGCCTCAAGCACCCACCTGTGCGCCTGCGTGGTGGACGCCCGGGATGCTCACCAGTGGCAGGTGCACGGCATCCCTGTTCAGGGGTTCGTTGCAGATAACACCACATATTTCCTGGAAACACAAAATTCAGTGGAAGCCCATTACATATGCGCTATTTTGAACGCTCCCTTGGTAGACAAAACTATCAAACCATTTCAGACTAAAGGCCTTCTGGGTGAAAGGCATATTTCCCGATGGCCCTTTGAAGTTCTGCCCATTCCCAAGTTTGACCCGCGCAATCGTGTGCACCTGCGGTTGGCGGCCCTGTCGGAGGCGTGCCATGCGAAGGTGGCGCGGATGGGGCCTTTTTCGGGGGATACATCCATCGGGCGTCTGCGCCGGCAGGTACGGGAGACTCTGCGGGAGGAGATCAAGGAGATAGACGCTTTGGTGCAAAAGATGCTAGGCTAGTGCCCTGTGAGCAACCGCGCAGAGGAGGCTCGGCATGCTGGAAATTTTCAAGGTGCCCGAAAGGGTGGCGGTGCGGGTGCGCCCCGAGGCTTTGCGGAGCACGGTGGAGGCCATCTTCCGCAAGATGGGGGTGTCGGAGGAGGACGCCCGTATCGGGGCGGATGTGCTGGTCACGGCCGACCTGAGGGGGGTGGATACCCATGGCGTCTCCAATATGCTCCGCATTTATGTGGAGGGGTATGCTCAGGGCACGCTTAATCCCCGTCCCCGCTGGCGCATCGTGCGGGAGACCCCCGCCACGGCCAATGTGGACTCCGACTTCGGCCTGGGGATTATGGTGGTGCCCCAGGTGATGCGGATCGCCATCCGCAAGGCGAAGGAGACGGGGGTGGGGATGATCACCATCCATAACGGGCGCCACCTGGGGATGGCCGCCTACCATGCCATGCTGGCCCTGCCCCACGATATGATCGGCATCTGCATGACGGCCACGGGGCCGACTATGCCCCCCACCTTTGGGCGGGAGGCCCGCCTGGGCACCAACCCCATCGCCATTGCCGCTCCCGCCCGCACGGAGCCCCCCTTCGTGTTTGATGCGGCGATGACCGTCATCGCCAACAACAAGCTGCGCTTGGCCCGCCGGCTGGGGACGCTCGTCCCGCCGGGGGTGTTGGCCAACGAGCGTGGGGAGCCGATTATGCACCCAACCCCAGTGCCCGACAAGTACTTCATCCTGCCCCTGGGGAGCATGCGGGAACTGGGCTCCCACAAGGGGTATAGCCTGGCGTGTATGGTGGAGATTCTGGGGGGTGTATTGTCGGGGGCGGGGTTCGGCTTCAAGTTGGGGCGGGGGGCGGCTAACCACTTCGTGGCGGCCATCAACATAGACGCCTTCACACCGGTGGAGCGCTTCAAGGACGAGATGGACGAGTTTCTGCGCTCCCTGCGGGAGACGCCCCCCGCCCCAGGGCACGAGCGGGTGGTGTATGCGGGCCTGCCCGAGTGGGAGGAGGAGCAGGTGCGGCGCGTGCAGGGGATCCCCCTGCACCCGGAGGTGATTCACTGGTTCCGCACCATCTGCGGGGAGCTGGGCATTCCCTATACCTTGGAGGGGTAGGGCGTCCTCCCGCCCGCCGATAGAACACGCAGGCGATACACCGAGGGGCACGCCAACCGATGAGGCGTGCCCCGTGCGCCTCCTTGGTTGTGGGGGGAAGGGGTTAGGAGGCGGTTTTGTCTCCCTGGGGGAAGACGGGCTCCTTGCGGGTGAGGATGTGGAGGAAGGCTGGGCGTCCCGATTCGGTAACGGCGATGGCCCGCTTGAAGGCGGGGATGAGGTCTTGGGGGCGCTCCACCCGCTCGGCCCATGTTCCCAGCGCCTCGGCCAGTTTGGCATAATTCCCCGACAGGGAGGTGGTGTGGTATTTGGCGATGGCGGTGGGCAGGTAGCGCTCATATCCGCTCATACCCTGGTTGTCCATGACGACCGTCAGGATGGGGATGCGCTCGCGCACGGCCGTCTCCACGTCCATGCCCACCATCCCGAAGGCGGCATCGCCCATCAGGTTGACCACCACCTTGTCGGGGTGAGCCAGTTTGGCCCCCATAGCCAGCCCCAGGCCTGTACCCAGTTGGGTGGTCTTTCCCCAGCCGATATAGCCTCGGGGGATGATAGCCTCGTAGAAGGCGGTCACCTGGTCGCGGGGGTAGCCCGCATCGTGGGTAACAATGGCGCGCCGGCGATCCAGGGTCTGGGTCAGGTCCCAGATGACGCGGAAGGGGCTGATGGGGATGTCGTCCGCGGTGAGGCGGGGGAGCCACGCCCGCATGTATTCCTGCTTCACAGCGGCAATCTCCTCGTGGACCTTGCCGTCGCCCCGTCGTCCCGCGGGCAAGTAACGATGCAGTTCCTGAATCATCAGGCGCAAGGTGGCGCGCACATCCCCTACCACGGCCAAGCCAACGGGATAATCCTTGTTGATGTCGTCCTCGTTGATGGTGATCTGAAGAAGGGTCTTGCCGGGCGGGATGGGGACGATGTAGGAGGAGCGGGTGAAGCTGGTGCCGATGCCGATGACCATGTCTGCCCTCTGCAGGAAGCGGGCCACCGGCAAGGGGACAGAACGCCCCCCACAGCCGAGGGAGAGGGGGTGATTTTCGGGGAAGGCGCTCTTGCCATTAAGGGAGGTGAACACAGGGATTTCCAGGCGCTCGGCGAACTCGCGCAACTCGTCCCAGGCCTCGGCGTAGAGCACCCCCTGCCCGGCCATAATGACGGGGGCCTTGGCGGCCAAGATAGCGCGCAGGGCGTCGTGCACATCGTGGGGATCGGGGTAGGGACGCCACCCCTTCACAGGGGCATAGTGGAACACCTCCTCCCGCACCTCCTCGTTGGCCACATCGGTGGGCACCTCTAGCACCACAGGCCCGGGCCGTCCATTGCGCAGGAGGGTGAAGGCCCGGCGGAGCATTTGGGGGATACGGTCAGGGGAGTTGATGATTTCGGCCCACTTGCTCACGAAGTGGTAGGAACGGGAGGCGATGAAGTTGGGGGGAACACCGTGGCGGGCGCGCTCGTAGGCACCCGGGAGCACCAGTAAGGGCACGTTGTCGGTATAGGCCTGGGCAACGCCGGGGAAGGCGTTCTCCACCCCTGGCCCGTATTGCATACAGGTTACCCCGATGCGTTTGCCGCAAGTGGCGCGGCTGAACCCGTCGGCGATGTTGACGGCGGTGCGTTCGTGGCGCGCAAGGATGGGGCGGATACCCGCCGCAGCGCAGGCCTCAATGATGGGGTTGACGGGGTAACACGTGATAAACTCCACCCCCTCCATCTTGAGGATGGTGGCGATGGCGGCAGCGCCTTTCATGAGTTTATCCTCCTTGCTGTGGTGCCTGGCCTTGACCTACTATAGCATACCTTTTGTGGCCGCTCGGCAAAGGGGAAGGGGAGCGTCTGTGGTTCCTCCACCTTTGGTCTATAATACTAGCCAGGGAGGGAGCGATGGGCCTGATTGCGCGGTTCACAACCATGGTGCGGGCCAAGTTGAATCGCTTATTGGATCGCGTAGAGGATCCTCGGGAAACCCTCGACTATGCCTATGAGAGGCAGTTGGAACTGTTGCGCAAGGTGAAGCAGGGGATTGTGGAGGTGGTAACGGCGCGGCGGCGGTTGGAGTTTCAGGTGGAGCAGGTGCGTCAGCAGCTGCCGAAGCTGGATGAGCAGGCCCGACAAGCCCTGGC
This sequence comes from Dehalococcoidia bacterium, assembly GCA_025060295.1. Classification (NCBI taxonomy): domain Bacteria; kingdom Bacillati; phylum Chloroflexota; class Dehalococcoidia; species Dehalococcoidia bacterium. The sequence continues at coordinate 120,775 of JANXCH010000023.1, forward strand.
TGTGGGGCGTGAGGACTTGGCCCGTCTAGCCCTGCAGAAAAAGCACACCGCCCTGCAGCAGATTCAGGGGCTGGAGGAGAATATCGCCCGCTTGCAGCAGGAACAGGAGCGCCTCACCCTTGCCGAACAGCGCCTCTCGGCCAAGGTGGAGGCCTTCCGCACCCAGAAGGAGCTCCTCAAGGCCCAGTATACGGCCGCCGAGGCGCAGGTGCGCATTGGGGAGGCGATGGCGGGGCTGGGGGAGGAGATGGCCGATGTGGGGGCGGCCATTGAGCGGGCTCAGCGCCGCACCGAGGATATGCGGGCACGGGCCAGCGCCATTGATGAACTGGCCCGCGTGGGGGTTCTGGAGGACTTTACTAAACTGAAAGACCCTGTAGGGCAAGAGTTGGCGCGCCTGACGGCGCAGCAAAATGTGGAGGCCGAACTGGCCGCCCTCAAGGCCAGCATGAGCAAGAGCCAGGCGCAACTCCCCACGGGAGGCCCCTCGTGATCGTGCGCATTCACGCCGAAGGGCAGTTCCAGGTTCCCAGCGCTTTGCTGGACACCCTCAACGATTTGGACAACCAAGCCGTAGATGCTGTGGCTAAGGGCGACTACGCCCGCTTCCTACACCTGCTGCGTCAGATGCATCGCCTGGTGCGGGAGCAGGGCAAGCCCCTTCCCCCCTCGGATCTCCGAGTCTCGGATGTGGTGCTCCCTAGCGAGGACATTACCTTGGACGAGGCGCGGGCGCTATTCGGGATTGCGGGCCTTATTCCCGGTTAGGTGGTCTCCTCCAAGAAGGGGATGCCCCACAGGGGGTACCAGTTCTCCAAAGTCTTCTCCACAGGCAGGTCTTTTTCCATTTTGGCCGCGATGGCCAGTTCCTGGGCGGTGTCCCGCTTCTGGTTGGGGCGGGGGATGAAGGGGTAGAAAGTGGCGCGGCGGAAGTGGTAGATCCACACCACTAAGGTGCTTTTCCCCTGGAAATCGGGCTCCGAGCGGAAAGGGAACACGGCGGCTAACAACTGCTCCCGGAAGCCCCGCTCGCGGAAGGTGTCGGCCGCTAACTGCACCGCCGAAAGCAAGTCCTCAAAGTCGTCGTCTTTCAGGATAATCCAACGGGTGCCGTAGTCATCGGCGGCGATACGGAATCGGGTGCCCGCCTCCCGCTGGGCGATGCCCAAGAGGCCGGGCAGGTCGGCCAGTAAGGTTTCAAAGGCGCTGGAGGATTGGGGACGGAAGCAAATGCCCGCGCTGCCTGTGGGGCGCACACGGTGCACCGTCTCCAGGGTCAGGCGGGCGGAAGCCAAAGCCAGCAGGCGATCCTGCTGGCTTTGGGGGCGCGCCCGTTTACGGAAGAGGCGTCGCAACAGGTTCACGGTGTAGGTCGCCTACCGGCTCCACTCCAGGCGCTGTTCCAGACGGCGCAGGCGCTCCACGCGCTTGTGCACAGGGGGGTGAGTGGACAGGAGTTCCAGAATTACCTCACCCTTCAGGGCGGAGACAATGAAGAAGGCGTTGGCGCCCTCCACCTTGCGCAGGTCTTCGGTGGGGATGCGGGCGATGGCCCCGCTGATTTTCATCAGCGCCGATGCCAGGCGAGAGGGCATCCCGGTGAGGATGGCCCCAGCGTAGTCGGCGGCATACTCGCGATAGCGCGAAAGGGCCAGGATGAGCAGTTGGCTGATGATGTAGACCAGCAAAGAGACCAGCCACACCAGCATAATGGCCCCAGCCCCGCCGCCCCGCTCATCCCGCCGTCCGAACCCGCCGAACAGCATCACCCACATCAGCCAGTTGGTCAGCATGGACGCCACCATGCTGAAGAAACTGGCCAGGGTAATCACCAGCACATCGCGGTTCTTGATGTGGGCCAACTCGTGGCCCAAAACGGCCTCCAGTTCCTCGTCGTCCAGACGGCGCATGATGCCGGTGGTCACGGCCACCACGGCGTTCTTAGGATTACGCCCGGTGGCAAGAGCATTGGGGATATCCGTATCGATGATGGCGATCTTAGGCTTGGGGAGGCCCGCCTGCAACGCCAGGCGCTCCACCATGGCGTGCAGTTTGGGAGCGTCTTGGGGGCTGACCACCTTGGCCCCCAGTGACCACAGCACCATCTTGTCGCTCAGGAAGTACTGGAGCCCGAGCATGATGCCGGCAATGATGGCGATCATCAGCCAGGGCACTCCCGCAGCGGTGAGGAAAGTGATGAAGGCCAGATACAGCCCGGCCAGGAGCGCCATGACGAAGGCCATCCGCCACAGTAGGCCCCAGTCGCGCGGGATGCGGCGTGCTCGCACAGCCATATGGTCTTTCCCTCTTCTTCACCAGGCACGCCCTGAGGCGTGCCCGTTTTAGAGCCTCTCGCACCGTATTATAGCGTGGGTACGGGGGAAAGGGAAGGGGCTAGCTGTCGCTCGCTAAGGCCTGGGACAATGGGGTATAGGGGAGCCCCAAGGCCTCGGCCACGGCGGGGTGGGTTACATACCCGCGGTATATGTTGACGCCTTTGGTCAGGGCGGGGTCGTCCGTCAAGGCGCGGGGCACCCCCAAGGTCAGCAAGCGTCGTAAATAGGGGTAGAGGGCGTTGGACAGGGCGCTGCTGGCCGTTTGGGGATATGCCCCGGGCATGTTGTCCACGGCGTAGTGGATCACTCCATTGACGGTGTACACGGGTTGAGCGTGGGTGGTGGCACGGGTAGTCTCGACACACCCGCCCTGGTCGACGGCGATATCTATGACCACGCTCCCCGGGGCCATAGCGGTTACCATTGCGCGGGTGATCAGTTTGGGGGCCTTCGCCCCCGGCACCAGCACAGCCCCGATCACCACATCGGCTTGCAGGACGCTCTCGGTGATGGTGGTCGGGGTGGAATAAAGGGTGGTGAGGCGTCCAGGGATAGAGGCTTCGGCCTGACGCAAACGGTCAGGACGGGTATCGAGGAGAACAACCTGGGCTCCCAAGCCTGCGGCCACCCGGGCGGCGTTAGTGCCAGCCGTGCCCGCACCCAGCACCGCCACAACGGTGGGGCGAGTGCCGGGTGCACCAGCCATGAGTTTCCCCTTCCCTCCCAAAGGGCGTTGCAGATAGTAGGCCCCGATGAGAGGGGCCATCCGTCCCGCGATCTCACTCATAGGCATTAAGAGGGGAAGGGAGCCATCAGGAAGTTGGACCGTTTCGTAAGCGATGGCGACCACCTTCCTGCGCAGGAGGGCGTGGGCTACTTCGGGGTGAGCGGCCAGATGTAAATAGGTGAACAGGATTTGACCTGGGTGCGGCAGTTCGTATTCGGAGGGTTGGAGCTCCTTGACTTTCACGATGAGGTCGGCGGTGCCCCACACCTCGGCGGCGTCGGCGGTGAGGAGCGCCCCGGCTTGGAGATACGCTGCATCGGGGAAACCGGCCCCTTCGCCTGCTCCCTTCTCCACCAGCACCTCGTGCCCGATGTGGCGGACGTCGGCCACCTTCTCGGGGGTTAGGGCCACGCGATACTCGTCGGCTTTCCGCTCCCGAGGGACGCCGATGCGCATCCGTGTCCTCCCTCTTTCTTTTGTGCTGTGGGGCCCGCAGTATTGGTGCGTGGTGCCCTCGTCATCCTACGCTCAACCGCTGGGGAAGAGCCACGCTCAACGGCAACGCGCTCACCCAGTAACCACCTGCAGGGCGCTTTGCAGGATAGAGAGGAAGATGAAGCGTCCATCGGTTCCCCCCACATCCGTCTCACAGCAGCGCTCGGGGTGGGGCATCATCCCCAGGACATTGCCCTGACGGTTGACGACCCCGGCGATGTTGTTCAAGGAGCCGTTGGGGTTAGCCTGGGGGGTGATGCGTCCCTGGGGGTCGCTGTAGCGGAACAGCACCTGCCCATTGCGCTCCATCTCCGCTAGGGTGTCGGGGTCGGCGTAGTAGCGCCCCTCCCCGTGGGAGATGGGGATGCGCAGCACTTGCCCTGGACGGCACGCCGAGGTGAAGGGCGAGGCGGTATGCTCCACCCGCAAATGCACCCATTGACAGCGGAACTCCAGGTGGTCATTGCGTAGAAGAGCCCCGGGCAAAAGGCCCGCCTCACATAAGATTTGGAAGCCGTTGCAGATGCCGAGCACCAGCCGTCCCCGTTGGGCGAATGCGTGGACGGCGTCCATAATGGGGGAGAAGCGGGCGATGGCCCCGGGGCGGAGGTAATCCCCAAAGGAGAACCCGCCGGGCAGAATGGCGCAATCGTAACGGGAGAGGTCCCGCTCTTTGTGCCAAACGAAGTCCACCTGCTGCTCAAAGACCTCCCGCAGGACCCACCAGCAGTCCAAGTCGCTCCAGGTGCCGGGGAAGACGATGACGGCGAAGCGCATAGGGTTTTAGGGGGTCTTGCCCTCTAAGAGGGCGCTGACGATGGCGCTGACGGTGGCCCCGTCGGCCTTACCCCGCACCTGGGGCATGAGCCGTCCCATGACCTTGCCCTTATCGGCGGGGCCTTTGGCCCCGGTCTCCTGGATGACGCGCTGGGCCAAAGCAATCAGGTCCTCCCGCGACAGTTGGTGAGGAAGGTACTCCAATAGGATGGCCAGTTCCTTCTCCTCTTTGGTGGCCAAGTCCTCCCGTCCGCCCTGGCGGAAGGCCTCAATGCTCTCCCGGCGCTGTTTCACCTCCCGCTGGAGGACGGCGATGGCCTCTTCCTCGGTGAGGGGGCGGTTCTTGGCGATCTGCTCGTAGGTGAGAGCAGAGCGCACCAGGCGCAGGACATCGCGGCGGAGGGTATCGCCCTTCCGGAGAGCGTCCTGCAGATCCTGGTGCACCCGCTCGTGCAGGGTGGACATAGGTTAGGAGTTGCGCAGGCTCTTGCGCAGTTTGGTGGCCGCCTTCTTCTTGCGCTTCAGACTGGGCGGCTCAAAGTGTTCGTGCTTGCGCACCTCGGAGAGGATGCCCTCCTGTTGAACGCGCTTGTTGAAGCGCTTCAGGAGGCTCTCGAAGGATTCGCCCTCTTGCAGCGTAACATAGGGCAACTGTCTCACCTCCTTGCTGTGGCACCCAGGGGTTAGAACCGTGTCTATTATATGGGCGAAAGAAACCCTTCGTCAACTTGCAGGGGGTGCCCTTGCCAGGCGGAGGCCAGTCCGCTACGATAAAACTGTGAAGCACTCCACTGGGGTGCGTGGCGCATTCGTCTAGCGGCCCAGGACGCCACCCTCTCAAGGTGGAGATCGCGGGTTCGAATCCCGCATGCGCCACCAGTGCACTCCTCAGTTGTTGTCTTTCCCCTCCAGCGCGCCTCTGACCCAGCTCCGGGCTCTTCTGCCTGGGTTTCAGAGAGGTGACCCTGAGGGGGGCGTGCCGGGCCCGAAGCGTGGCCCTTGCACCCCGAGCCGGGGTGGGAGCACCTCAGCGCCCCGTGAGCCGTAGGCGCACCCTGCTCCCCACGTGTGCCCCCAGGGCTTGAGCGGCGCTGGCCCCCCGCCGGGCGATCTCCAGCCACCCGTGGCTTTCCAGGTGGGCCGTCCACTCCGCGTCGGCATAGGTCTCGGCCAACCCGCGCCACGCCAGGCCCCCTACCTCAATCACCACCTGCTGGGCATCTACGCCGTCCAGGTGGTGGGCGTGGATGTTGGTGAGCAGGTTGCCGAAGCGGTCAATATGGAGAACAAGGCCCTCTAGAACCGCCTCGTGCCAGTGGGGTTCCGGCACCCACAGGCAGAGAACATCCGTGAGGGGTGGGCCCAACTCGTGGGGAGGGACCCCACGCGCCAGCCACGCCGCACACGGCCCGAAGATATCTCGCCCATGGAAGGTGCGGCTCACGGGGTGGCGCAGCCAGCGCGCTTCCGTTAGGGCATAGGCCGAAAAGCCGTCGGGGAGAGGAATGCGCACCGGCTGAAGAAAGGGGTGTTGGTCGTGGTGCATGGCATGGGGGAGGGCGGAACGCACAATGTAGGTGCACAGCCCGTTGTCGGGCCCGACAAAGTAGCCATCGGGAGTCACCAAAACGATGGGGAGGCGCGCCGTCCCGACGCCGGGGTCCACCACCGCTAAGTGCACAGTGCCCCGCGGGAAAACGCTCCAAGCCATGCCCAGCAGAAACGCCCCTGCATGTATATCCCCTGGGGGAACCAAGTGGGTCAGGTCCAGCACTTCCGCCTGAGGGCAGATGGTCTTGATGACCCCTTTCACCTCGGCAGCGTAGGGCTCCTGCGTCCCGTAATCCGTTAAGAAGGTGATGAGAGGTGTGGACACGCCCACCATTACCGCCTCTGCAGATAGTCCTCCCGGGGCGGGCTGAAGATGTCAATGGCCCGGGCCTTGCCCCGCACTGCCACCACCCTGTGCGGCACGCCGGAGGGGATAACATACACATCCCCTGGGCGCAACCAGCGGCGCTGCCCTCCGATTTCAAACTCGAATTCCCCCTCTACCACATAGCCCGCCTGCTCGTGGGGATGGCTATGGGCGGGCATGGAGACACCCTCCACCATATCCACCACCGACACCATGACCTTCTCCCCACTGGCGATGCGGGCGGTGATGCCCGGGAACAGGTGCAAAGGGGGCAGCTCCGTCAAAGAGTAGAAGTACATCTCCCACCTCCTAGGTTGTGTGGGTGAGACGGCGCTTGGCCTGCTCGTCAGCCAGCGACAAGACGGCGGTGATGGTGTCGTGGATGGGGGTGGGCACTCCCGCTTGCTTCCCATACCGGCTCACCGCCCCGCTGAGCGAGGAAATCTCCAGACGCCGCCCTTGCAAGAGGTCCACCTGCATGCTGGAGAGGGCCTCCTTGCGGAAGCGGTAAGTCATCTCTACAGTGCGGGGCACAATCTCCGCATCTAGGGGGATGTCCAGGGCTCGGGCAACCTGTTCCACCTCCCGCAGGGCACGCACGTAGAGGTCGCGCGTGGGGGCGAACTCCATCCATTCGCCCACCGGAGCACGCGTGAGGCAGGCGACACCGCTCATAGAGGCGATGAACAGGAATTTGGTCCACAGTTCCCTGCGCAGGGCTGTGGTGAACACGGCATCAATCCCCGCCTGGCGGAAGGTTTCTGCCAAGCGATGGCCGCGGGATGTGTCGGACTCGTCTAACTCTCCGAACACGACGCGACATAGGGGCCCCGATTGGACAATGACCCCCGGCTCCGCCACACGGCTCTCGATGTAAACTGCCCCTGCCATGACGCGCTGACGTCCATACACGGCCGCCAACTGCTCCCCGTTGTCCACGCCGTTTTGCAAGGTGAGCACGACGCTCTCTGGGCCTACCAGGGGGGCGATAAGGGGGATGGCCTCGGGGTTGCTATAGGTCTTCACGCAAAAAAGGACGAGGTCAACAGGCCCCACGTGGGCGGGAGTATCGGTAGCCGGGAGGTGGATAGTGAAGGTGCCACTGCGGGTGCTCTCGATGCGCAAACCGCGCTCGTGAATAGCCCGGAGGTGGGGGCCGCGGGCAATGCATGTCACGTGGTGGCCGGCGCGGGCCAGTAGGGCTCCCAAGTAGCCCCCCACAGCCCCGCTCCCCATAACGGCGATACGCATGGCGCCTCTCCTGCGGGGAATTTACCCATATCCTAGCCTGGGGATGAGCGGTTGCCTAGAGGCCAGTGGACGGAGCCTAGCGTGGGCGCGCGCCGATGATGTCCAGCCCGAGCAGGAGCAGATAGATACCTGCAGACCCCAAAACAAGCCCTAGCAGACGCACCAGAACTACACTGGCGATGCGCCGGGCTATGCGCGCCGCCACCTGGGCACCTGTAATCATCCCAAAGGCGAGAAGCAGAACATAGGGCCAGTGAGCGTCCAAGTGGCCAGCAAGAGCGTGGGTGGCTGTGGCGCTAGCGGAGGTGAAGGACAAAATGAACACGGACGTGGGGGCGGCAATGAGGGGGGGCACACCCATCACGGCTACCATAGCCGGCACCAGGAAGACGCCCCCGCCTACACCGAGAATGGCCGAGAGCACCCCGACGCCCAGGCTAATAAGCATCCCTTTGCCTACCTCCACCCGATAGGTGAAGGTTTGCCCCGTGCGGTCGGTCAGAACGCGGTTGGGGCCCTGGGTCGACGGGCGGGGGCGGACGCTGGGACGGATGGCCAGGTAGATTCCCACCAGCCCCAGCACACACCCGAACAGAACCTGAAACGGCTCCCGAGGCACCAGTTTGACAAGGTTGGCTCCCAGCACCGCCCCGGGCACCGTCCCCATAGCAAAGGCCAAGCCACTCCGATAATCAATGCGGCGCATGCGGGCGTAGGCCACCAATCCCGATGGGCTTCCGAGAAAGATGGCCGCTAGGGAGATGCTGGTGATGTCGGTGGGGGAGAGACGTGGGAAGGCGAGCAGAAACACCGGCACGACAAGGAACCCTCCTCCTACGCCTATAAGGGTCCCTAGGGTGCCCGTGAGCACCCCGAGACCTATAAGCGCTAGGGCCGTGGGAGTGTCCATAAAGGCCTTCCCTAAAGATAGGGATGGCAGTGGCTCGGGGCAGACCCAGAAGCGTGGGCTAGGGTTTTAGCCACCGTAGCGCCTCCGCGCCTCCTCATAGTCGTGAGGGGTGTTGAGGTCCACCAGCACGATGGGGTTGTCTATGGGCACCAGGAGGGCATCGGTGCGGTGGCGCTCCACCACGGCGTAAAGCCCTTTGGTTTCCTCGCGGATGTCCAGCAGTTCGGGGAGCACGGCGCGGTGGACCACCAGGGGATGCCCCCTCCGCCCCTGGTAAACGGGCAGGGTAAGTGGCGGGCTGGTGCGCTGCTGCGCCTCTAGAAGGGTAGCCAGCACATGGGGGGGACGGGGCTGGTCTACGGCCAGCACCACGATGGCATCGGTGTGGGGCGAGACCTCCCGCACGCCAGCGACGATGGAGGTGGTCTTCCCCTGGGGCCAGTGGGGATTAATCACCACGATCAGTCGCCCCCTCCCCCGCACATAGGGGGCCAACTGGGGGGCGTGCGACCCTAACACGATTACTATCTCGTGCACCCCTGCCTGGGCAAGGGACGCAATCTGGTACTGGATAAGGGGTCTGCCACACCAGGGGAGGAGGGCTTTGGGCTGGCCCATGCGGGACGATTCCCCCGCCGCCAGCAAAACGGCACTGACCAGGGACACGCTACCCCCGCGCCTGCGCCAGGGCCCTCTCTTTGGCCTTTTGCAGGAGGCGCTCCTCCAGGCGCATGGGCTGACCGGTGGTGCGGGTGCGCACCATGAGGACCTCAGCCATAATGCTGAGGGCGATCTCCTCGGGGGTGCGGGCGCCGATGTCCAGGCCCACGGGGGCGTGCACCTCCCGCAGGCGCTCTTCGGGGATGCCCTTGCGCAGGAGTTCCTCGTAAATCAAGATGGTCTTGCGGCGGCTTCCCACCAGGCCCACATACCCGGCGGGCGAGCGCACGGCCGCCTCCAAGGCCATGTCATCCCAGCGGTGGCCCCGGGTGGCGACTATCACGGCGGTATTGGCGTTGATAGGCACTTGAGCGAGGCCCTGGTCATAGCGGGCGACGATGGTCTGCTCGGCCAGAGGGAAACGCTCTTTATTGGCGTATTCGGGGCGATCGTCGATCACGATGAAGCGGAAGCCCAAGAAGGTGGCCAATGTGTAGAGGGCCTTACTGATATGTCCCCCTCCGCAGACCACCAGGCAGGGTGGGCTGGTGAATCCCTCCACAAAAATTTCCACACCGTCCTCGGTGGCGATGTAGGCCGTCTCCCCGTAGCGCATCAGCTGCGGGGCGCGCGCCAGGGCCAGGGCATCCAGGGCGGGGCTTCCCAGGGTGCCCTGGGCGCTTCCATCGTGGCGGATGAGAAGTCTACTGCCCGGGGCAAGGGAACTGCCCTGGGGCGGGGTGAGCAGGGACGCCAGGGCGACGGGGGGACCGCCTCTGTAGGCCTCCACGATAGCCCGCGCCGTGGGGAGGAACACCTGGGGCTCCAGCAGGGGCTCCAAGAGGAAATACATGGTGCCTCCACACACCAGACCATCGCGGGCTGCCAGTTCCTCGTTGAGCACATAGTCGCGTACCTGCGGCCCGCCCCCCTCCCGCAGCAGAACCTTGGCGGCAAACCAGATGTCCCCTTCCACGCATCCGCCCCCCAGGGTGCCCACGGCTGAGCCGTCCTGCCGCACCAAAAGGCGTGCGCCAGGCTTCTGGGGAGTGGAGCCTTTAGTGCGCACCACCGTGGTCAGCACGCACCGCTCCCCCCGCTCCAAACAGCGCACCGCCTCTTCAAACACTACGCGCATGGGCTTCCCTCCCCTCCGTCGTGTGCTATTATAGCGCCTTTGGCTCTTACGGGAAAGGGACGGGCTGAAAACGACGCCCTCGAACACCCAGGGGATGGGTTACACTGACCGTGAGTGCCTCAGAGGGAGACTGGGATGCCGCTCTGGGAATGGTGGGGCAAGAAAAGGGTGCTGACTTTTGTGAGAGACCACGCCCCAGGGCCAGCAGGGGCTTGCACGGTGCTCTGCGCCGCACAGACGCCTTTGGCCAGTGTCCATAGGCCTACGGCCGAGGCGTTGGCCCTACTAGGGGAGCAGGCACAGCGTGCCCTGGAATGGCCTATGGGGCTGGTGTGCTTCTGGTCGGCCGAACGGCAGGTGTGGGTGTTGCCCCCCTTTGCTATCCGCCAGGCGGGCGTGGAGGCCACATGGCATAGCCCCACCTTCCACGCCCTGTACAGCCGTCCCGTGTCCTTTGGCCTTCTGCTCCTGCGTCGAGGGGGGTATGCCCTGGGCATCGCCCAAGGGGAGAGCCTGGAGGTGCACAAAGTAGGTTCCCGCTATGTGCACGGTCGGCATCGGGCTGGGGGCTCCTCCGCCCGTCGCTTTGAGCGCAGGCGGCGGGAGCAGGTGCACCACCTCCTGGAAGAGGTCTGCCAAGAGGCCACAGCGCGCCTGGGGGAGCGCCTTTCCTCCCTGGAGGCAATCTTTTTCGGCGGCGACCGTCTCCTCCTACGGCAATTAGAGAAAGAGTGCCCCTTTCTCGGACGCGTGAAGCCCCTGGTGCATCCCCACCACCTGCCCGTGCCCGAGCCGCGGCTGAAGGTATTAGAAGATGCCGTCGGCTTGGCGTGGCAGAGTCAGGTGGCTCTGACGGGTTGCTGGGAGGGAGGCTGTTAGGGAGTCTGGGTGCGGACGACGGAGCGGATGGTTCCCCGGTGCTGGCGACGCGCCAGGTAGGCCAGGCCGATGCTGAGGAAGTAGAGGATGACCAGGGGCCCTGCCACCAGGGACTGGTTGACCGGGTCAAATGTCGGGGTGATGATAGCAGCCAGGAGGAAAGCACCTACAACTGCCAAACGCCACCCCCGCACGAGCGCGTCGGGGGAAATCACCCCTAAACGGGCTAAGATGAAAACCACCAGCGGCATCTCAAACACCAGCCCCACCCAAAACAGAAGGGTGACGACCATGTTCACATAGGCGCCGATGCGGATCATGGGGGTGGCTATGTCGTTGGCGAAGGTGAGCAGGAAGCGCAGGGCAGGGGGGAGGAGGATGAAGTAGGCGAAGGCGACGCCTCCCGCGAAAAGCAGAAGCGCAGCCGGTAAGGCGGTGAAGACGAAGCGCCGCTCCTGGGCGGTGAGGCCCGGGGCCACAAACATCAGCACCTGGTAGAGCACCACGGGCAACGCCCCCACAAACCCGAACAGGAGGGAGACCTTCATCACCACTCCCAGCAGTTCCGTTACCTCGGTATAGACGGGTTGGCCGGTAATGGACGCATACCCCTGGGCCGGCCGCAACAGCAGTTGCACCTCTTGTTTGTAGAAGGCGAAGGAGATGGCCGTGGCGATGGCCACAGCAAGGACGGATATGAGCAGGCGGCGACGCAGTTCTTGCAGGTGATAGCGGAGGGGGGCGCTTCTGTCCCGCATCATACCCCCCTACTCCTTGAGTGGGGAGCCTGCTTTTTCCTGTGCCTGGCGTGGAGGCCGGGGAAGCGCCCCTTCGGGGGGCGCTGGGGGCGGAGGAGGGGGGTCTATCTCGTCCAGCAAGGACGGGAGGTCTTCCGTGGCTCTGCGGAGACGGGCGACCGTTTTCCCTACACGCCGAGCCGTGGAGGCCAGTTTCTCCGGCCCCAGCAGAAGGAGGGCCACCAAGAGGATAAACAGCAACTCCAACGGGCCGATGTTCAGGAAGTTCACGCCCTATCCCCCTGGGGCGAAGACCCCACGGCGTCTTTCCTGACGAGCAGGGCGAGGCATTCAATATGGTGGGTGTGGGGGAACATGTCCACTGGCTGGACCCACACCACCCGATAGGGCCCCTTGACCAAGTGGGTCAGGTCGCGCACGAGGGCCTCCAGGTCGCACGACACATACATCAGCCGCGGGATAGCCAAACGGTTGAGGGTGTGCAGGGCTTCGGGATGGCACCCCCGACGGGGGGGATCCACAATCACCGCATCGGGGTGTGTTTCTAACGTGGGGAGCACTTCCTCCACCTTCCCTTGACGGAACTCTATATTGGGGATGCCCTGGGCGTTGATTCGGGCGTCATCCACAGCCGAGGCCGATTCCTCGATAGCGATGACCCGTGTCACGAAGGGGGCGAGGAGGATGCCGAAGGTCCCCACCCCTGCATAAGCGTCCACCAGGATGCCTTGCCCGTTGAGGCCCAGGGCGTCCCGAACAACCCGCACCATCTGTTCGGCTTGCAGGGTGTTCACTTGAAAAAAAGAGGGGGATGCGATGCGGAACCGACGGCCCCATAACGCCTCTTCATAATATTTCTGGCCTGTGGCGAGGGTGATACTGGGTTCGTGCAAGGGGGGTTGGATGAGCCACTGCCCCGTGTGCACCCCGTAGCGGATGGACATCTGGCTCGTTTCAGCGCATTTGCCCTGTAAGTGGGCCAGGGCTTGATTGATCCACGGGTGCATGAGCAGACAGGCGTCTATGGGCACGAACTCTCGGGTGGTGCGGTTGACGAAGCCCACTTTCCCCTGAGGGCCGATGGTCATACGGGCGTGGTTGCGGTAGCCCCAAATCTGGGGACTGGGGAGGGTCTCTTGCACGGGCACATCAGCCAATGCGTCCACAGTAGCCAGTGCCTTGCGCACCAGGTGGCGTTTGAGGTGCAGTTGATACGGGTAGGCGATGTGTTGCCATTGGCAACCGGTGCAGGGCCAGAAGTAGGGGCAAGGGGGCGTTACCCTGTGGGGGGACGGGCACACCACCTCTACGACACGGGCGGCCGCATAGGTCCTGCGCCAGCGCACTACTTCAGCCACCACCTCCTCTTGCGGGATGCCTCCAAACACCCATATGGGCAAGCCTTCAACCTCGGCGCGACATTCCCCCAATGCTCCCATCTCCCCCAGGGTCAGACGCAAGCGTTGCCCAGGTGCGAAGCGGGAAGGGGCGGTACCCGTGCCCAGCATGGCCTCCTCGCCTTTACTATAGCCCTCTCCAGAAACGGTTGCCAAGTCTTGGGGGTATCAGTCTGAGGGGGTCGGCAGGTTGCTATCCCGCCAGGCAGTGGGGCCCCCCGTGATGCAGCGCTTGACAGCATCGGATACCGATGCTAGCATGCCCCCGAACAGGCTGTGCGGAGTCGCCGTGGGGGTGCCCGTGGTCGGAGCCGAGGTGAAACCTCAAGTGCCCCGCCTGTTGGGGGCCTATCAGGAAGCCTTGGGGCCCGCCCTGCGCGGGGCGGTGAGCGGGGCCGCACCCGACCTTCTTTTGCCTTTGCACTACCATCTGGGGTGGGTGGATGCCCAGGGGCACCCCACGGTCGCGGAGCAAGGCAAGGGCCTGCGCCCGACCTTATGCCTTTTCGCCTGTGAGGCTATGGGGGCACCCCCCGAGCGTGCCTTACCTGCTGCCGTCGCGTTGGAGTGCATCCATAACTTCTCCCTCATTCACGACGATATCCAGGATGGGGATCGGGAGCGTCGGCACCGACCGACAGTCTGGGCGGTGTGGGGGGTGAACAAGGCTCTCACCGCCGGCAACGCTTTGCGGGTGCTCGCCGACCTTGCCCTCCTGCGGTTACACTGGAGCGGTGTCTCGGCCCAGGTGGTGGTGCAAGCGTCTCGGGTGTTGACGGAGGGCTATCTGGAGATGATCGAGGGGCAGGTGTTGGATTTGAGCTACGAGACCCGCCTGGACATCACCGTGCAGGACTATCTGCATATGGTCTCCAAGAAAACGGCCGCGTTGATGGGCGTGGCGTTGCATTTGGGGACGCTGGTAGCAGGGGCTGCGGAGACCGCCGTGGACGCCCTCCGACAGGCGGGGAGACTGTTGGGGATAGCCTTCCAGGTGCAGGATGACGTGCTGGGCATCTGGGGGGAAAGGGCTGTGACCGGTAAGGCGGTGGGAGCGGATATCGTGCGGCGCAAAAAGTCGTTCCCCATCGTCTATGCCCTGCAGTACGCCCCCCAGGAGTTGGCGACCCGCCTGCGCACCTTCTACCAGGGGGAGAGCATGAACCTTCATCAGGTTGCCCAGGTTTTGGATATCTTGGACAAAGTGCAGGCGCGCTCATACGCCCAGCGGACGGCTCACGGCTTCTGCCAGGAGGCTTTAAACTTGGCCCGTCCCGTGCTCCCATCCTGGGCTGCCGATGCCCTGGAGGAACTGGCTCACTTCGTCGTTGACCGTCCCATGTAGAGGGAAGGGAGGGTACCTGTGGCGATCACTATCCGCCCCGCACCGGCCAAGCCCACACCCAAAATCACTACCGCCGAGGAGGCCTTGCGCCTATTCCGTCCGGAAAAGCCCGTGCGCCCGCGTCGCCCTATGCAACTGGGCATCCGCCTATTCACCTACATCATCGCCCAGCGTCTGAAGGGGCGCAAACGCTTCCCCTTGGTGACCATGCTGGAGCCTTTGGAGGCGTGCAACCTCACCTGCGAGGGGTGTGGACGCATCCGCGAGTATGAGCCGGTCCTCCACCGCATGCTGACTTTGGAGGAGTGTCTGCAGGCTGTGGAGGCTTCAGGAGCCCCCATTGTCTCCATCGCAGGGGGCGAGCCAACAATGTATCCTCACTTGCCGGAGCTGTTGGCCGAACTGGTGCGCCGCAAGTATTTCGTGTTCTGCTGCACCAATGCCCTGCTCCTGGAAAAGGTCTTGCACAAGGTGCCCCCCTCCCAGTACCTGTGCTGGGTGATTCACCTGGACGGGATGGAGGAGCAGCATGACCGTTCGGTGGCCCGTCGGGGGGTGTGGCGAGTGGCTATGCGCGCCTCCAAGAAGGCTTTGGAGATGGGCTACCGGGTCTGCTGCAATACTACCCTGTTCAAGGGGAGCAACGCCGAAGACCTTTATGAACTCTTCGAGACTGTTACCCAGATGGGCTTTGAGGGCATAATGCTCTCGGCTGGCTACGATTTCCAGATGGTGCCCAATCAGGATGTGTTCCTGAAGCGCCAGGAGTCCATTGAAGTGTTCAAACGCATCCTCGCCCCCGACAAGGTGCGCCGTTTCCGCTTCTACAACAATCCCCTGTATCTCTCCTTCCTGCGCGGGGAGCGATGGTATCAGTGCACCGCCTGGTCCAACCCCACTTATACCATCTTGGGCTGGCGTAAGCCCTGCTACCCCTTGGCCGATGCCCATACGCACAATGTGCAGGAGCTCTTCAGCGACGCCCTGTGGGAGAAGTATGGGGTGGGGAAAGACCCCCGCTGCGCCAACTGTATGATGCACTGCGGATTTGAATCGGCGACTATTTTTGGGGCGGTGAAGCGCCCGGGGGATATGGTGGCCATGCTCCGGGGGATCCTGACGAACCGGAGCGGCATCGGGGTCAGTTAGGATGTTGGCCTTGGTGGCCGCGCTGGAAACGGAGGTCCGCAAAGTGCTGGAGGCCACGCCCCGCCGGGAGCAGTGGCAGGAGGGGAATGTGCAGATCTACCGCTCCCCGGAGCGTGGATGGATTATGGCCCTCTGCGGTGTGGGACGGGAGGGGGTGGATCGCACTATTGAGGCGCTGGCGCGCCATCGCCCCCAGGGGGTGATAGCCACCGGGTTTGTAGCAGGCCTGGAAGAGGGTCTGCGGCCCGGGCTGCTGGTGGCACCGGAGCAGGTCTGTTTGTTGGAGGAGTGGGTGGGCACAGCACGCATCGGGCCCATTGTGGAGGTGGACTCCGAGTGGCTTGCCTTCTGCCAGAGAGCTCTCGGCCCCGCGTTGCGCCTGGTGCACGGGGCGGTAACGGTGGGGCGAATCCTTGTCTCGCCCCGCCAGAAGCGTCTGTTGGCCCATTCCACTCATGCCTCCATTGCTGACTTGGAGAGTTATTGGGTAGGCGTGGCCTGTCGCGCCCGTGGCATCCCTTTCGTGGTGGTGCGGGTGGTGATGGATAGCCTCCACCACGCCTTGCCCCCTTTCCTAGAAGGGTACAGAGGCTCCTCGATGGAGCGGGCTGCTCTGGGGTGGGCGTTGTGGCATCCGTGGTGGTGGCCCCGCTTGTGGGGCTTGCGAAGGGCGGCGCTACAGGCTCAAAACGCTTTGGGGAAAGGCCTTGTGGCCTTGACACACGCGTGGGAGGCCCAGCGGGAGGCGGCGTAAGGAGAGAACGATGCCAAAGGCCTTGGTAACGGGAGCAACAGGGTTCGTAGGGAGCAACCTGGTGCGCACCTTGCTCCAGGCGGGGTGGCAGGTGCGGGCTGTGGTACGCCCCACCAGTCCCCTTGTGGCTTTAGAGGGCCTCCCCGTGGAACGCGTGGTGGGCGACCTGACCCAGCCGACCAGCCTCGCCCGAGCGATGGACGGGTTAGACGCCGTGTTCCATGTGGCAGCCCTGAATGCCTTTTGGGCGCGGGACACGCGGGAGTTCTACCGAGTGAATGTGGAGGGGACGAGGGCCGTCTGTGAGGCAGCCCTGCGCGCCGGGGTCAAAAGGGTGGTGCATACCAGCACATGGGCGGTGTTCAGCACCCCTCCCCGCGGCCAAGCCATCACCGAGCAGACGCCCACCGACCCTCGCCGCCTCACCGGCCCTTACCGCCTCACCAAGTACTTGGCGGAGCGGGAGGCGATGTCTTTCGTCCCGCAGGGGTTAGACCTGGTAGTGGTCAACCCGACGGTGCCCGTCGGCCCCTGGGATGTGAAGCCCACGCCCACGGGGCGTATTGTCCTCAACTTTTTGCTGGGGCGCACGCCCGCCTATGTGCACACCACTTTGAACCTCATCGCCGTGGAGGATGTGGCGATGGGGCATCTGCTGGCTTACCAGAAGGGGCGAACAGGCCAGCGCTACCTGCTGGGCCACCGCAACATCACCCTGCGAGAGATCTTCGCCATTCTTGCCTCCCTCACGGGGCGCAAGGCTCCCCGCTTACGCCTCCCCATTCCCCTGGCCCTGACGGTAGCCTACGCCGACCACTTTGTGGAGGGCATCCTCCTGCGGCGGGAGCCGCTGTTGCCGTTGGAGGGGGTTCTGCACGCCCGGGAGTGGCGCATCGCCGACTGTGGGAAGGCGGTGCGGGAACTGGGCCTGCCCCAAACCTCGGTTGAGGAGGCTCTGGAGCGGGCGGTGCGATGGTTTGTGGACCACGGCTATGTGCCCCGCCGCACTACCACCCTTCTGACACGCAATCCCTCTGCCCAGGTGCGCCCATGACGCAGGTCTCTCCCCGTGTCGACGAGGCTTTGGTCGTTGCCGTGAGTGAGGCGGTTCGGCGCAGTCAGGACTACTTTCTGCGCATCCAGGACGCCGCCGGCTGGTGGTGGGGCGAACTGGCCTCTAACCCCACCATGGAGGCCGAATATCTGCTCCTGACCCATTTTCTCGGTGTAGCCGATAAAGAGCGGTGGCGGAAGATCGTCAACTACATTCTTTCCAAGCAGAGGCCCGACGGGGGGTGGGAGCAATATTACGCCGCCCCCCGCGGGGATGTGAGCACCTCGGTGGAGTGTTACTTCGCCTTGAAACTGGCGGGGGTGCCCGCCGATGCCGAGCCCATGCGCCGCGCGCGGGAGTTTATCCTTTCCCGCGGAGGGGTGCCCGCCACACGGGTGTTCACCAAGATATGGCTGGCGCTTTTCGGCCAGTGGGACTGGCGGGCGGTGCCCATGCTCCCCCCGGAGATGATGTTCTTACCGTCCTGGTCGCCCATCAATATTTATGAGTTCTCCTCGTGGGCGCGGGCGACCATCGTGGCCCTGACTATTGTGCGTGCCCTGCGTCCCGTGTGCCCCATTCCTCCGGAGGCCGCGGTGGATGAACTATACCCCATTCCCAAGAGCCGGATGAGGTGGGGCATACCTCCCCCACGGCGGATGCTGTCGTGGCGGGGGTTTTTCTGGCTGGCGGATGCCCTTTTGCGCCAGTATGAGCGGTCGCCCTGGAAGCCCTTGCGCCACGCGGCCCTACGCCGTGCCGAGGCGTGGGTGCTGGCCCACCAGGAGGCCGACGGCTCATGGGGCGGTATTCAGCCGCCGTGGGTGTATTCCCTTCTGGCTTTGAAGGTGTTGGGGTATCCGCTGCACCACCCGGTTATGGTGGCGGGCCTACGGGGGTTGGAGGGCTTCGCCATTGAGGAGAAGGACACCTGGCGGGTGCAAGCGTGTATTTCGCCCGTGTGGGATACATGCCTTACCATGATCGCCCTTCTGGATAGCGGATTGCCTCCCGACCATCCGGCTCTTCAGCGGGCCGCCCGCTGGCTCCTGTCCCAGGAAATCCGCATCCCCGGCGACTGGGCAGTGAAGGTGCGCGGGGTGGAGCCGAGCGGGTGGGCGTTTGAGTTTGAGAACGACCTTTACCCCGACACCGATGATACGGCCGAGGTACTCATGGCCCTGGCGCGCACGCGGTTACCCCCCGAAGAGGAGCGGGCCAAGACGGAGGCGATCCAGCGAGGGGTGCGGTGGCTGTTGGCTATGCAGAGCAAAAACGGTGGGTGGGGAGCCTTCGATAAGGACAATACGCGCGAGATCTTGGCTCACATACCCTTCGCCGACTTTGGGGAGACCCTAGACCCCCCCAGTGAGGATGTTACAGCGCATATCCTGGAACTGCTGGGGCGCTTGGGATATCCCCGCACCTATCCCGCGGTGGCCCGAGGCCTGCGCTACCTGCTCTCCCAGCAGGAGTTTGACGGTGCCTGGTTCGGGCGGTGGGGGGTGAACGCTCTTTACGGAGTGGGGGCAGTGCTCCCCGCCCTGGAGGCCGTGGGAGAGGATATGAGCCAGCCTGCTGTGCGGCGCGCCGTGAAGTGGCTTCTGGCCCACCAGAATCCCGACGGAGGATGGGGGGAGACCTGCGCCTCCTATGCCGACTTCTCCCTGCGAGGGAAGGGGCCGAGCACCGCCTCCCAGACCGCCTGGGCCTTGATGGCCCTGATGGCCGGCGGGCTGTGGGAGCACCCCGCTGTGGCTCGGGGGCTAGAGTATTTGGTGCGCACCCAACGGTCCGACGGCACTTGGGACGAACCCTACTACACGGGCACAGGCTTCCCAGGGTACGGCATTGGCCGACGGCTGACCCGCCCCCCACGGCCAGGGGAGCCTGGATATCAGGGCACCGAACTGCCCTACGCCTTCATGATTAACTACCACCTGTATCGCAACTACTGGCCCTTGATGGCTTTGGGGCGTTGGCTCCGATGGAAGCGCACCGGCGCCCCCAAAAGCACTCTAAACTAGACATTAGGAGGTGGCGTGGCGATGACCATGCAGACACATCTGGGCAAACCCACTTTGTTGGCTTCACACCAGGGCACGGCGTGGTGGTGCCGAACCTATGTGGTGAGCCTCCACAGTAGTAAAGCCCCGGAGTTTATCGACTGCACCCCACAGGTGGAACGCCTAGTGCAGGAAGCGGGAGTCTCCAACGGCATTGCCGTGGTTTTCTCACGCCACACCACCGCCGCTGTCATCCTCAACGAGATGGAGCCTCTGCTCCTGGCAGATATGGAACGTTTCCTGGAGCGCCTGGCCCCCCGCAACGCCTACTACCAGCACAACGATTTCACCATCCGCACCGTCAACATGAACGACGACGAGTGCCCCAACGGGCACGCCCATTGCCAACATAGCCTTCTGGGGGCCAGCGAGACCATCCCCATCGTCAACGGCAGGCTCGCCCTCGGGCGCTGGCAACGCATCTTTTTTGTGGAACTGGATCGTCCTCGCCCCCGGGAACTGGTGGTGCAGATCATGGGTATCGCGTAGGAGGCACCGTGCCCTTGCTGGCTCGTCCGGCCCAGATTCCAACCCTCCCGCTGGACAGCAGGGCGGAGTGCTCCTTAGATGAGGCGTATGCCCTGTGCGTGTGCCTCGCCCGCACCCACTACGAGAACTTCACCGTCGGCTCCTGGCTCCTGCCGCGGGACAAACTGCGCCATGTGTGCGCTATCTACGCCTTTTGCCGCACGGTAGACGACTTGGGGGACGAGGCCCAGGGGGATCGCCTAGCCCTCTTGGACGAGTGGGAGGCCGACCTGCGCCGATGCTATACCGATACCCCCCGCCATCCCTATCTGAAGGCCCTCCAAGCCACCATCCGCACCTTTGATATCCCCCTAACCCCGTTCCTCAAACTCATAGAGGCCAACCGCCTAGACCAGCGCCACACCCGTTGGCCCACTTACCAAGACCTGCTCTTTTACTGCGACCATTCGGCCAACCCGGTGGGGCACCTGTTCCTGTACCTGTTCGGGTATCGGGATGCCGAGCGCCAGCGCCTGGCCGATGCCACCTGCACCGCCCTGCAACTGACCAACTTCTGGCAGGATGTGCGCCGCGACTGGGACAAGGGGCGTATCTACATACCTCTGGAGGATATGGCCCGCTTCGGCTATACCGAAGGGGATTTGGCGCAGGGTGTGGTGAACGACGCCTTCCGACGCCTCATGGCCTTTGAGGTGGAGCGCACCCGCGCTCTGTTCCAGCAAGGCCTGGCACTGGTGGAGAAGGTGGAAGGCCTTGTGCGTCTAGACATAAAACTGTTCTCCCTAGGGGGGTTGGCGGTGTTGGACGCCATAGAGCGTCAAGGGTATGATACCCTCACCCGTCGCCCCGTTGTCTCCAAGCCTCGCAAGGTGTGGCTTCTGCTGAAGACCCTGGTGGGGATGAAGGTGCGCGGGCAGGTGTAGGGGATGCGGCCCGAAACCCAACGCTTATGGGAGCAGGCCCAGGAGGATGTGGTAACCGCCCGTCGGTTACTGGAGGTGGAGCGCTATTACGCTTCGGTCTTTTTCGCCCAGCAGGCCGCCGAGAAAGCCCCGCAAGCCTGCTACCAAGCCCGCTTCCAGCGGGCCATCTTCACCCACGATGTGGTGGAACTGGCCGAGGCCCTTTCTGCACCAGCGGAGGTTTTGGACGCGGCACGGGAGCTGACCTCGGACTATGTAACAACCCGCTACCCCAACGCAGCCAACGCCGTGCCTGCCCGACTCTATACCGAGGCATCGGCACGGATGCACCTGGAGATGGCCGAGAGGGTGTTGGCATGGGCACGGCCCCACCTGACATAAAGGGTTTGCAAGAGGCTTTGGCCGCCACGTGTCGGCAGGCGGGGGTGCATCCCCTGAAGGTCATCCTTTTCGGCTCCCGTGCGCGTGGAGATGCCTGGGAGCATAGCGATTGGGATGTGCTGGTGGTGGCTCCCGAGTTCCGGGACATCCCCTTCCCCAATAGGGATGTCCTCCTGCGCCGATACGTGCGCTGGCGTCGGGTAGACCTTTTTTGCTACACCCCCGAGGAGTTTGACACCCTCTCCCAGCAGATAGGGTTGGTGCAGACCGCCGTCACCGAGGGTATGGACATCACGCCAACAAGCTAGGAGACAAGCCTATGGACGCACTTCCCACTTTTCGTGCCGCTGTGGTGCAGGCCTCCCCTGTTTTTCTGGACAGGGATGCCACTGTGGAGAAGGCCATTCGCCTCATTGAGGAGGCTGCGGGGCGGGGGGCGCGCGTAGTTGTCTTCCCTGAAACCTGGATACCGGGCTATCCCATCTGGGCCTCCCGCATTCAGTCCTGGCGGGAACTGCGCACGGGGCATCGCCTGTTCGTGCGTCTTTACCACAATGCGGTGGAGGTGCCCTCTCCCCCAGTGGACGCCCTCTGCCGCGCCGCCCGCAAGGCCGAGGTGTATGTGGTGATGGGCATCAACGAGCGGGAGCGGGAGTTCGGGCGTGGC
Source organism: Dehalococcoidia bacterium (assembly GCA_025060295.1). Classification (NCBI taxonomy): domain Bacteria; kingdom Bacillati; phylum Chloroflexota; class Dehalococcoidia; species Dehalococcoidia bacterium. Next base: position 142,849 of record JANXCH010000023.1, read on the forward strand.
ACTCTCTATAACTCCATCCTGTTCATCGGTAAGGATGGGCGCCTCTTGGGGAAACATCGCAAACTGATGCCCACTTTCCACGAGCGCACCGTGTGGGGTATGGGAGATGGGAGCGGTCTACGGGTCTACGAGACGGAGGTGGGGCGTCTGGGGGGGCTGATCTGCTGGGAGCATTGGATGCCTTTGACAGGCTACGCCCTGTGGGCGCAGGGCGAGCAGCTGCACGCCGCCTTGTGGCCGTGGCCCTCTCCCTACGGGAAGGACACGGTGGAGGGGGAGATGCACCAGGTGGCCAACCGCCACTACGCCTACCAGGGGCGGTGCTTCGTACTGTGCGCCTCGGCGTGGATGACCCGCGGGGACCTCCCCAAGGACTTTGAACTGGCCGAACAGGCCCAATCCTGGGAGGACCCCCTCCTGGTAGGGGGGAGCGCCATCATCGGCCCCAACGGGCGTTACCTGGCCGGCCCCCTCTATGAGGGGGAGGGCATCCTCTATGCCGACATTGACCTGAATGAAATCCCCGCCCGTAAACAGAGCCTGGATGTGGTGGGCCATTACGCTCGCCCCGATGTGTTCCAGGTTACCATCTCCCGGGCGCGGCAGGTGCCCGCCACTTTCCAGGAGCCTCCCATGCCCGTGCGCCCTGAGCAGATCCCCGACGAACTATGAGTATAAGGGGGCACTGTGGTGGCTGCTGTGCCTCCCGATGTGCAAGCGGCGTATCGCTACTGTTGGCAGGTGGCCAAGACCCAGGCCCGCAACTTCTACTATGCCTTCGTTACCCTCCCCCGCCCCCAGCGTATGGCCATTTACGCCGCCTATGCCTTCTGTCGGCTGTGCGACGACATCGCTGATGAGGCGGGGACAGCGGAGGAGAAGGTTTTGCGCTTGCGGGAGGTGCGCCACGCCCTCCAAAAGGCCTATGCGGGCGAACCCGACGGCCCCGTGTTCACCGCCCTGGCCCATATGGTGCGCCGTTATCCCATTCCCCAACACTATTGGGAGGCCATTCTGGAGGGGGTGGAGATGGACTTGACGGTGCACCGCTACCCCACCTTTGAGGCGCTGAAGGGCTACTGTTACCGGGTGGCCAGTGCCGTGGGGCTGGTGTGCGTGGAGATCTTCGGCTATCGCCATCCCTCGGCACGCTCCTATGCAGAACATTTGGGCCTGGCTATGCAGTTGACCAACATCCTGCGGGATGTGGAGGAGGACGCTCGCCGGGGACGGATTTACCTCCCCCAGGAGGACATGGCCCGCTTTGGCTACAGTGAAAGCGATCTTGTTAGAGGGGTATATAACCCTGCCTTTCGGGCTTTGATGGCCTTTGAGGCCCAGCGGGCGCGGGGTTTTTTCCGGTCTGCGCGTCCACTGCTGCCTTTGCTGGCGTGGCGCTCGCGGGCGTGCCCAGCAGTGTTAGGGGGTATCTACCGTCGGGTTCTGGACAAGATAGAGGCCGAAAACTACCAGGTATTCGGACGGCGCATCGCCCTTTCGGGGCGCGAGAAGGCTTTCCTGATGGTGCGTCTATGGGTGCAGAGCAGTCTGCCTACCCCCGTTCCTGCGTGGTAGTTGGTGGGGGACTGGCGGGGCTGGCGGCGGCGTGCGCCCTGGCCGATAGGGGCTGGCAGGTTACTCTGCTGGAGAAGCGACGCTGGCTGGGGGGGAGGGCCTCGTCGTTCCTTGACCCCCTCCTTCAGCACCCCGTAGACCTGGGGCAGCATGTGTTCATGCGCTGCTTTACCGCCTATCTGGATTTCCTCAAGCGTTTGGGCGTATACCACAAAGTTTTTATCCAGTCCCGCCTGCAGGTGCCCATCGTGGACGCCCACACGGGCATCCGAGGCGTTCTCTTCTCCCAGCCGTGGCTCCCCTCTCCCCTTCACCTTCTCCGAGGGTTTGTGGCCTATCCCCATTTGATGCCCAGCGAGAAGGCACGGGCGATGCGGGGGATGCTCACGGCGTGGCGCACCGACCGCCGAGGCGCCGAGAGGTCTCTGGAAAGTGGTACCTTTCAGGAGTGGCTTCTGCGCCAGAGCCAGACGCCCCGCATCATCCAGCGCCTGTGGGAGCCGATTATCCTAGCCACTTTGAACGCTCTCCCCAGCCAGGTCAGCGCAACGGCGGGCCTAATGGTGGTGCAGGAGGCCCTCCTGGCCGGTCCCCACACAGCAGACATAGGATGGGCGACGGTGCCCCTCTCGCCCCTGGTGGAGGAGGCGGTGAAGCGCTATCTGGCAGAAAGAGGGGGACGGGTACTTACCGGGGTGGCCGTCGCTGGTCTAATGTGGAACGGGGATCAGGTAGAGAGCGTGGTTCTTGTGGATGGGCAAAGGGTGTGGGGACGCGTGTTTGTGTTGGCTGTGCCCTGGGACACGCTTCTGCATCTGCTCAACTCCGGCTGGGCGGAGCACCCTTTCTTCGTCCCCCTGCGACGCCTGCGAGGTGTGCCCATCCTGAACATCCACCTCTGGTATGACCGGCCTGTGATGCGGGAGCCGTTCGTGGGCTTCTTGAACAGCTCCGTGCAGTGGGTGTTCAACAAGACCGCCCTGTGGGGATTAGAGGGGCCTGGCCAGTACATCAGCATCACCGTCAGCGGTGCACAGGAGTATGTGGGAGTGCCACAAGAGCAAGTGTTGCAAACTTTTGGGAGGGAAATGCAGCGTCTCTTCCCCGAGGCGGGCCTGGCTCACCTTGTGCACGCCCGAGCGGTGGTGATTCGCCAGGCGACTTTCTGTCCCTCCCCTGGCGTTGAGGCCCTTCGGCCTCCCCACCAGACCCCTATCTCGAACCTTTTCCTCGCCGGCGATTGGACGCGCACCGGATGGCCCTCAACGATGGAGGGAGCCGTTCGGAGCGGTCTGCTGGCTGCCCAGGCGGTGGTACGGAGCTTTCCGTGAAAGTGCTCATCCTTGCCCCCTTCACCACAGAGGCTCTGGAGCGTTTACGGCAGAAGGTGGAGGTGCTCTACGAGCCGTGGACGCAGACGCAACGTCTGTGGGACCCGGCAGAGTTGGCTTCCCGTCTGCGTGCCGAAAACATCGCGGCGGTGGTCAGCGAGATAGACTTCTTTTTTGACGAGGTATTCGGCCCTGATTCGCCTCTGCGTTTTGTGGGGCTCTGCCGCCAGGCCACCAATCAGGTTGACCTGGAGGCGGCCACAGCGCAGGGAGTGGTGGTGGTGCACACGCCCGGGCGCAACGCCCAGGCGGTGGCCGAGTTGGCCATCGGGCTGCTGCTAGCTCTGGCGCGCCGCATCCCCCAGGCCGAGGGCTACGTGCGTGCCGGGCAGTGGCGCAATCCCCTGGAAGCCTATCAGCGCTTTCGGGGGGTGGAATTGAGGGGGAAAACTTTGGGCGTGGTGGGGTTGGGGACCATTGGGCGGCGGGTGGCGCGGATGGGGCGTGCCCTGGGGATGCGGGTGATCGCCACGGACCCTTATGCAAAGCCTCTGCGGGGAGTTACCCTGGTGTCTTTAGAGGCATTGCTTGCTGAGGCCGACTTCGTGAGTCTCCACGCCCCCGATACCCCGGCGACCCGCCATCTGCTCAACGCTGAGCGCCTGGCCCTTATGAAGACCTCCGCCTTTCTGGTGAACACGGGGGGCGGTGCGCTGGTGGACACGGATGCTCTGTGCCAGGCCTTGCAGACAGGGCGCCTGGCGGGAGCGGCATTGGACGTCCTCGAGGCCTCCCCGCTTCCTGCGGAGAGCCCCTTGCTGGCCTGTCCTAACCTGGTGCTGACCCCGCACATTGGGGGCGCAACTCAGGAGACGATCGCCCGCTATTCAGCAATGGTTACAGAGGATGTGCAGCGATGGCTGGCTGGGAAACGCCCCCGCCATCTGGCTAATCCCGCCGTCTGGAGAAGCAGGAGATGACTGCTGTGGATGCCTACGGGCGTGCCCGCTCGGGACGGCGCACCGGCTCCGGCGCACTGGGCTCGGTTATCCCCACGGGGGGGAGGCCCCTGGGTGCGGTGCGCCCCTGTGTCCCCCCACCGAGGGTGGAGTCCAGCATGGAGCATCCCCACGAGAGCATCCGCAGGAGCAGGAGGGGGAGGGTAAGGGGCACTGCGATAAGGCTCAACAGTAGTTCCAGGCTCACTAAAAGCAGGCGTAAAAGGGTTGCCAGCAGTTGGGCCACAAGGTTGGGTACACGGCGAATGGCCAGGAGGGGGTCATCCCCCGAGGAGCGGTCCAGCGTGAGGCTCGCCATATCTACAACCTCCCGCAGGCCTCGGGGCATCGCCCGAGGCCCTGACTACAGCATCGCTGTGCAGTGTAGCCCCTGGGAGGGCGGAGTGCAAGGGGGCATGGGCACTTTTTTGCCCGTTTTTATGACCCTGCTGGGGGCTCAATAACTCTGGGATGAGCGCTCCTGTGTCTCACGGCCCTTGCGCGTTGGCGTTGGACATAGGTACCAGCACCCTCAAGGCTCTTCTGGTGGATAGCCGGGGGTGTGTGCGTGGTGAAGCCCGCCGCCCTACGCCCCTTTTGGTGCCCCGGGGTGTCTCCCCCTTGGCGCGCCAGATGCACCCCCCCACTGTCCTCAAGGCGGTGCAGGCCGTTGCCCAGGAAGTCCTCGCCCACAGTCCAGGGGCACATGTAGCGGTGGTGGCCCTGACCAGCATGCGCCAAGGCGTGGCTCTGCTGGACAACGAGGGGAAGGAGATCTACCTGGGCCCCAACATTGACTTGCGCGCCGTTTTTGAGGGGGGTGCCCTGGATGAGGCGTATGGGGAGATGATGTATTCCACTACGGGGCACCTGCCGTCGTTGTTTTTCCCCTGGAGCCGGCTGGTGTGGCTGCGGGAGCATCGCCCTCAAGCCTATCGGCGGGCTACTGTGGTATTACCGTTGGCCGACTGGCTGGCCTATCGCCTGACGGGGGTGGTGGGGGCGGAGATGTCCCTGGCGGGGGAGGCGGGGCTTTTGGACATTAGGGAGCGCCAATGGGCTACGGGCTTGACACGCACTCTGGGTTTGCGGGATGATTGGTTTCCCCCTCTTTTTCAGGCATCAACGGTGCGGGGGCAACTCACCCGGGAAGGGTCGGCCCTGGTGGGCGTGCCCGAGGGCACGCCGGTGGTGGTGGCCGGTCCCGACACCCAGTGCGCCCTGCGGGCGGCGGGCGTCCAATCGGCAGGGCAGGGAGGGGTGGTGTTGGGCTGGAGCACCGCGGTGCAACTGCTGACTGCTACCCCACGCTTTGATAAACAACGCCGCACTTGGGTGGGCCTGTTCCCCGACAGCGCTTTCTGGACGGCCGAAGCCAACGCCGGCGACGGGGGACGCGCCCTGCAATGGACGGTGGATACCCTCTACGGGAGGGGGGCACGGGCTTGGGGGCGTCTAGAGCGGGATGTGGAGGCGGTGGAGCCGGGAAGCGGGGGCGTGATGGCCCTCCTGGGGCCGACTGCGTTAGACCTCTCTCACCCAGGTGTGCGCTTAGGGGGGTGGCTTCTGCCGGTGCCCCTCTCCTTCAGCCCTGTGGGGCGAGGGCATTTAGCCCGCGCTGTCATAGAAAACATTGTTTTTGCGGTGCGGGCATGTCTGGAACTGCTGGAGGAGGTGAGCGGGGAGCGGGTGGGTGCGGTGCACCTGGCAGGGGGTTTGCTGCGTCTGCCGGTGCTTGCCCCTCTTATGGCCCAGGTGCTGGGGAGGGAGGTGTATGGGGCTCCCCATCCGTCGGCATCGGCATTGGGCGCCGGCTTGGCGGGTCTCCACAGCATCGGCGCATTGGAACGCAAGCCTCCGTGCGCAGTGCATAGGCCCCGAGATCACCTGGTTGCCGCCTATCACGACTGTTACCAGGCATGGCGGCGGGCGGAGCGAGGTCTAGGGGGGATGGGGTGGAGGTAGGGGGGAGCGGAGGGCGAAGTAGGCCCGCAGGGAGGCGAGGATGGCCAAGCGGGGCTGGGCAATAGGGTGCAGGCGCTGGACTTCCTGAAGGGCTTGGTCAACGGTCAGGCCTTCGGCATCGCACAGGATGGCTACGGCGGCTGCGGGGCTTCGGCTGACGCCCAGGACGCACTGCACCACCAGGGGCCGATGCTCCTGACGCTGCCGGCGGGCGAAGGTTACGAGGCGTTCCACGAAGGGGGCCGGCCAGGGAAGCCCATCGCCGATGGGTAAGTGGAGAGCGTGGGGGCCGAGAGGGGCTTGACCCTCGTGGAGGTCCAGGCGTGCCCACTGGTCAGGGATTTCCCCCTCCTGGGGAAGGCCGTAGGCGATAAACAGCCAGGGGCGAATCATGCGCAAGGGCATGTCCTTATTACCCTATGGTATAAGGCGAAATGCGTCAATCCCTATGGTAGACTGGAAGGATACAAGAGAGGCCGGGGAGTTCCTCAATGGGGCTACCCAGCCCTGTGCGGGAAGGCTCAGGTCTGCGCAGCATCGGGTGGCTGGCGGGGATAAGCGCCGCCATGCTCCTGGTGCTTTTGCCCTTCGCCAGTTATGTGGCCGCCCTCCCCATCATTCGTCAGGAATGGGGGCTAACCAATGCCCAGGCGGGGGCGCTTTTCTCGGCCTATCTGTTGGGGTTCGCGCTGGCGTCCCTGGTGGTGGTGCCTTTGACCGACCGCTGGCCGCCGGAGCGGGTATTCACCACCGCCGTAATGCTGTCTATCGTTACTAATGTGCTCTTCCCGTTGCTTGCCGATAACTTCTGGTCAGGTCTCCTGTTCCGCTTTCTCGCAGGGGTGGCTCTGGTAGGGGTCTATGTGCCGGGCATCCGCATTGTGGCGCACCGCTTCCGGCACCGCGGGCGAGGGGGAGCGGTGGGCACCTTTGTCAGCGCCTTCTATGCTGGCAGTAGCGCTTCATTAGCCCTTATGGGGGCGTTGCTGTTGGTTACGGGCTGGCGGAGTGCCTACCTGACGACGGCGGCGCTAGGAGGGCTGGCCCTGTTCCTGGCCATCCCTTTGGTTGGGTGGGGGAAGGCGGGGGAGCAGGATGCGGGGGGCCCAAGGGGGCGGCTGGACCTGCGGGCGCTGACGCAGGTCGGCCCATTGCTGGTCATCGTAGGGTATGCTATGCACACCTGGGAACTATACATCGCTCGGGTGTGGCTTGCTCCGTTCCTGGCGGATCTCCTCCAGGCAAGGGGCAGGGAGCCGGAGGAAGCGATCTCCCAAGCAGCCACGCTGTCCAGCATAATGCTGGCGGCAGGAGTGGTGGCGCCCTTTGTGGGAGGTCTGCTGTCGGACCGGGTGGGGCGCACCCTCGGGGCCATGAGTCTGGCCGCCGTCAGCGGGGCCGTCTCCTTTGCTCTGGGGTGGTTGGGGGGAGTCCCTCTGGGGATGCTGGTAGGGGTGGGGATCCTCTACGGTTTTGCCATTGCTGCGGATTCGGCTATCTACTCCACTGCTATCACTGAGGAGGCGATGCCGTCCTTATTAGGCTCCACGCTGGCATTGCACACTTTCTTGGGCTTTCTCACAGGGGTAGGTGCTCCAATCGCAGCGGGGCGAGTGCTGGATGCCGCGCCCCAGGGCCTGCGTTGGGGGTTCGCCTTTGGGTTGGGAGGTGTGGGTGCCCTGATGGGGATCAGCGCCCTGTCGGTCTTACACATTCGGAAACGGCGGAGCGCCGTCCATGCACCGTAGCGCAGTGCATCCTCACTGGAGGCGAGGAGACCTATGCAGACCATCATCGGTGTAGACATAGGCGGGACATTCACCGACTTTGTGCTGGTGCGGGGGCAGGAG